>DASYSN010000518.1:0-3028 GCA_036003305.1 Thermoanaerobaculia bacterium | reverse complement strand
CAGCTTCACGGGGAACTGGTACGCGTGCACCTTCTGGAGCGCATCGGCGAGCTGGTAGATGGCGTTCGGCTCGCGCGGCAGCGAGCTGTGGCCGCCGGGGTTCTTCACCTCGAGCCGCAGCGTGATGTAAACCTTCTCGCTCGCGCCGACGCCGTTGTAGAGGTACTTGCCGTTCTTCATCGCGCCGCCGCCGCCCTCGTTGAGCGCCATTGCCGCGTCGATGAGGTCGCGATGGTTCTGCACCAGCCATGATGCGCCGTTGTATTGACCGGTCTCCTCGTCCGACGTCAGCGCCACGATCAGGTCGCGGTCGGGGACGAAGTGCTCCTTCTTGAGCCGGATCAGCGTCGCGATCCAGATCGCTGCCATCGCTTTGTCGTCGCCCGTGCCACGGCCGTAGTAGTAGCCGTCCTTCTCGACGAGTGTGAATGGATCGGTCGACCAGTCTTCGCGCCTCGCCTCCACGACGTCGAGATGCGCCAGCAGCAGGAGCGGCTTTTGTTTTCCGCTGCCGCGGAGCCGTGCGACGAGGTTGCCGTGCCGCGGCTCCGGCGCGAGCACTTTCACGTCGTCCGGCGAGAAGCCCGCGTCCGTTAGCCGCTTCGCCATCGCCTCGGCGGCCGTCGTCATGTTCCCCGAGCTCTCGGTGGTGTTGATCTCGATGAGTTGTTTGTAGATGTCGAATGTGAGCTGGCGATTGGCGTCGCCAAGCGGTGGAACCGCGAGGAATGCGAGGAGGATGGGGACGAGCATGCGATGCGGATTTTAGTCCTCGGTCCTCGGTCCTCGGTCCTCGGTCCTCGGGCCTCGGTTGAGAAGACTGCGCGAGCGCGCCCCTCATCCGCCCTTCGGGCACCTTCTCCCCGCTTCGCGGGGCGAAGGGTAGTGAACACGATCGTCCGAGGACTGAGGACCGGATTATCCGCCGAGGCCGGTGGCTTTGAAGGCGATCGGGATGATGACGAAGAGCTGGACGGCGTCGAAGACGCCATGGGCGATGACGCCGGGGATGATGTTCTTGGTGCGATAGAACGTGAAGCCGATCACCAGCGAGATGAGCGCCACGCCGATGAGGAGGAACGGCTGGCCGTAGCCGGCGTGCGCCAGCGCGAAGAAGAGCGTTGACGCGATGAGGCCGATCCGTTTCTGGAGCCAGCCGCGGAAGAACGCCTCTTCCACCGTCATCGCGGAGAGGACGAGCACGCACTTCTTCCAGACCGGAAGCGTCGCGATCCAGCCAATCATCGCCGGTGGCTGCACGTCCTTCGGAATGACGCCGGTTGCCTGCAGCACGAGCGCGACCGCCAGCGCCAGCGCGATCGTGAACATCCATCCGCCGACGCCGACGGCGAGGCCGGTGAGCAGGGAGTTGCCGTCGAGGCGGATGTTCAGGAAGCGCGTGATCGGTGGCCGGCCGGTCAGGAACCACCATCCAGCGAGGAAGACGATGAGGATCGCGTGCAGCGCGAACAGCGAATAGAACGGCATCGCGGAGAGCTGTTTCGCGGTCGGTTGTACCAGGGAGGAGCTGACGATCGCCACGGTGATGACGCCGAGAAAGATGGCGAGCCAGATGTAAGCGAGGACTTTGAGCAGCGGCGATGAGAAGTGATCGCCGAAGAGGCCCATCCGCTCGTTGAGCACGAGCATCACGGCATAGACGATGGCAACCAGGAGAAGAGGGATCGCGAAGTGAGTCACGCGCCGCGCAGTGTACTGACTTCCACCAGGTTGTCGTAGAACGTGGCGCCGCCGCCGAGGTCCGTGACGGCTTGCGAGGTCGTCTGGTTCGCGTTCGTGTGATCGTCGGTGAGCTTGCCCCACCACACGGACGGTGCGGAAACGACGCCGGGGCGGACGCGATCGGTGATCACGGCTTCGGCGGTAAAGGCGCCGCGGTCGTTGTGGACGCGGACGCGCTGGCCTTCCGCGATGCCGCGACGCTCCGCATCGGCGGCATGGATCTCGAGGGTCGGCTTGCCGGCGGAGCGGCGGAGCGATGCGACGTTCACGAAGCTGGAGTTCAGAAACGAGTGGGCGGGTGGGGAGATCAGCGCGAGCGGGTAACGGCGCGCGAGGTCGGGGTCGCGCTCTTCGGATTCGTACGGCGGGACATACGACGGGACAGGATCGAGGCCGAGCTTCGCGACGGCGCTCGAGTCGATCTCGATCTTGCCGCTCGGCGTCGGAACGCGAGCGCCGGCCGCCCACGGCATGTGGGGCGCCGGGACGTCGATGCGAATGGAGCCGCGCTCGCGCAGCTCTTCGAGCGAGATGTTCGAAACGACCGCTGTCGACGTCGCGAGCACTTCGCGCAGGATCTCTTCGTCGGTCGCGCGAATCGCCGGCTCGTCGAGGCCCATCGCGGCGCCAAGGCGGCGGAAGATCTCGGCGTTCGACAGTGACTCGCCGAGGGGTGCGATGGCGGGACGGTTGTGCATGAGGTAGAGGTGGCCGTAGGCCTTGTGGATGTCCTCGTGCTCGAGCTGCGTCGTCGCGGGCAGGAGGACGTCGGCGTAGTCCGCCGTATCGGTCTGGAAGTGTTCGAGGACGACGGTGAAGAGGTCGTCGCGGCGCAGGCCGGCGAGCACGCGATCGCGCTCCGGCGCGACCGCGGCCGGATTCGAGTTGTAGACGATCAACGCGCGCACCGGCGGGTCGTCGATGTCGTTGAGCGCTTCGCCGAGCCGCGACATGTTGATGGTGCGCGTTCCCGGAGGGAGCAGGTCTTCGCGTTGAAACTTCGCGCTGCTGAAGCCGAACGTCGCCGAGGTAGAGAGCTGACACCCGCCGGCCGGATCGTTCCACGAGCCGATGACGGTCGGAAGGAGCGAGATGGCGCGAACGGCGTTGCCGCCGCCGGCGTGGCGCTGTAGTCCGTAGTTGAGACGGATGAACGCCGGCCGGACCGTCCCGTAACGGTGCGCGAGGTGCTCGATCGTCTGCACGTCGAGGCGGCAGATCGGCGCGACCTGTTCCGGCGAGTAGTCGGCGAGTGCGCGATCGCGCAGTTTTTCCCAGCCGAGCG
>DASYSN010000517.1:0-7901 GCA_036003305.1 Thermoanaerobaculia bacterium | reverse complement strand
CGGCCTTAACTTTCAACTTTCGACCTGACCCCCTACAACTCCCGCTTCAGGCGTGAGGCGAACCAGTCCCACGCGGCGTGTTTCCAGCTCCGCGCTTTCCACCGGTCCATCGTCCACGGCTCGCAGTACTGCGCATCGTCGTCGAACGTGGCGCGCAGTTCGGCGGCAATGTCGCGGTCGCACATCGCGACGCTGATCTCGTCGTTGATGCGGAAGCTGCGCGGATCGAAGTTTGTCGATCCGAGGCAGACCCAGAGGCCGTCGACGACCAGGACCTTCTGGTGCATGCCGCGCGTGTACTCGATGACTTCCGCTCCCATGCGGAGCAGCGGCCCATAGTGGTAGTGCGACGCGTGCTGCACGATCGAGAAGTCGCTCTCGCTGGCGGTCGGCATCATCACGCGGATCTTCACGCCGCGCCGCCGCGCCTCTGCGAAGAGGAAGAGAGCATGCGAGTCGGGGAGGAAGTAGGGGTTCTGCAGCAGGATCTCGCGCTGCGCCGCGGCGATCGCGAAGTAGTAGAGCCGCTGGACCGCGCTGGTCGTCTCGCGCTGCGAGATGTAGGCGACGTGCATCGGAATCTCGCCGGCCGGTTCGAGCGGCGGGAAGTAGCGGTCGCCGGCGGGAATCGTTCCGGCGCTGCGGCCCCAGTTGTCGAAGAACGCGGTCTGGAACTCGCGCACCGCGGGGCCGGTGACGCGTACGGCGGTGTCGCGCCAGCCGCGCGGGTGCTGCGGCGTGCCGCACCACATGTCGGCGATGCCGTGGCCGAACGTGTACGCGACCGTTCCGTCGACGACGACGATCTTGCGGTGATCGCGGTGGTTGTACATCGCGAACTCGCGGAAGCGCATGCGGTGGAACACGCGGAAGTCGCAGCCGGAGCGGCGCAGGTCCGCCCAGACGCGCGGATTGGTCTGTTTCGCGCCGCGTTGGTCGACGAGGACGCGTACCTCCACGCCCTCCCGCGCACGTTTCGTCAGCGCCTCGGTGACACGGTCGCTCACCGCACCGTCGCGCCAGAGGAAGGTCTCGATGTGGATGTGATGCGCCGCCCGCTCGATGTCGGCGACGAGCTCGTCGAAGAACGCGCTATTCTGGATGATCTCCGCGTGGTTGCCGTGCACGACGTGGCCCCACGTCAGCGCGGCGAACGAGTCGAGCAGATCCGCGATCCCGACGTTCGGCGGAATGACGAGGTCGACATGACGCCTGCGCGATTTCCCCCAGACGACGTAAGCGAGCAGAACGGCAGTAAACGCGAGAGCAACTGTTATCCACAGACCCAAACGAGCTTTTCTGTTGCAAAAGCGCTGCACTGCTAAGATCGCGGCCGATGAAGATCACGCGCGAGGAAGCGCGCCGGATCGCCGATCTCGCCCGGATTGAAATGGATGAGCCGGCGCTCGACCGGATGGCGGCCGAGATGTCGAAGATTCTGACGTACATCGACCAGTTGGCGGAGGTCGACGTCGAGGGATTCGAAGAACGCGCGGCCGGCGAGGCGACGCCGCTGCGCGACGACACGCCGCACGCGCCGCTCGACCGCGACCTCGTCGAGCGCAACGCCCCGGCGTGGCACGACGGCTTCTTCGTCGTCCCGAAGGTGATCGGCGGTGAGTGAGGTTCTCGACTCTCTGCGCACCATCGAGGAGCTCAATCCGAAGCTGAACGCCTTCGTCCACGTGTGTGGCGCCGGCAATCTTGCCGGCGAAGTCCCCGTCGCCATCAAAGACAATATCGCCACTGCCGGCATCCCGACGACGTGCGCCTCGCGCATCCTTCGCGGCTTCGTCTCGCCGTTCGACGCCACCGCGGTCGAGCGGCTTCGCACGTGGGGAGCATGCGTCGTCGGCAAGACGAACCTCGACGAGTTCGCGATGGGGTCGTCGACCGAGCACTCCGCATTCGGGCCCGCGAAGAACCCGTGGGATCTCAAACGCGTTCCCGGCGGGTCATCCGGCGGATCGGCGGCGGCCGTGGCGGCACGCATGGTGCCGATCGCGCTCGGCTCGGAGACGGGAGGGTCGGTGCGCCAGCCGGCGGCGCTCTGCGGCGTCGTCGGAGTCAAGCCAACGTACGGCCGCGTCTCGCGCTGGGGACTCGTCGCGTTCGCGTCGGGACTCGACCAGATCGGCATCGTCACGAAGACGGTCCGCGAAGCCGCCGAGGTGCTCGGCGTGATCGCGGGGCACGACCCGCACGACTCGACGTCGAGCACGCATCCGGTCGACGACTACACGCGCGACCTCGACGCCGGCAACCATCAGGACGTCAGGGGGATGCGCTTCGGCGTCGTGACGGAGGCGGTCGAGAAGCTCGAAGGCGAAGTCCGCGCGAACTTCGATGACGCGCTCACGGTCCTTCGCGGCCTCGGCGCCACGATCGAGAACGTCAGCATTCCGACGCTGCCCTACGCGATCGCGGTGTACTACATCGTCGCGAACGCGGAGGCGAGCGCGAACCTCTCGCGGTTCGACGGCATCCGCTATGGCGCGCGGAGCTCGCGGGCAAAGACGCTCGAAGACGTCTACGTCGACTCGCGAGGCGAAGGGTTCGGCGACGAGGTGAAGCGCCGGATCATGCTCGGCACGTTCGCGCTCTCGTCGGGCTATTACGACGCCTACTACGCGCGCGCGCAGCGGGTGCGCGCGAAGATGCGCCACGACTTCGCGGAGGCGTTCGGCCGGTTCGATTTTCTCGTGACGCCGACGACGCCGGAGAGCGCGTTCGAGATCGGCGCGAAGACGAACGATCCTCTCTCGATGTACCTCAACGACATCTTCACCGCGCCGGCGAACCTCGTCGGCTGCCCCGCGATCGCGGTGCCGAGCGGCTTCGACTCGAAGGAGCTGCCGCTGTCGCTGCAGATCATGGCGCCGCATTTCGGCGAGGCCGCGATGTTCCGCGCTGCCGCCGCGTTCGAGCGCGAGACCAATTACTGGAGGCGGCGTCCGCCGCTATGAAAACGAAACTGCACGTCGGATCGGGACCGGTCCTCCTCGAGGGATGGATCAACGTCGACAATCAGCCGTACCGCGGGATCGATCAGGTGCTCGACATCCGCGACGGCATCCCGTACAGCGATCTCGAATTCATCTTCGCCGAGCACTTCATCGAGCATCTCGCCTACGACGACGCGATGAAGTTTCTCCGCGACTGCTGCCGCGCGCTCGGCGATGCAGGGGTGCTTCGCCTCACCACGCCGAATCTCGACTGGGTCTGGATGACGCAGTACCACCTCGGCCAATGGAGCCAACCGAGCGAGGCGGTCCGCGACTGCTTCTGGATGAACAAGGCGTTCCGCGGCTGGGGACATCAGTTCCTCTATAACGCCCAGACGCTGACCGAGTGCCTCCACGACGCCGGCTTCGCCACGATCGAGCGGTGCGGCTACGGCGAGAGCCGCCACGCGGCGCTCCGCGGGGTCGAACATCACGAGAAGTATCTGGATTCACCGGAGTTACCGCACCTGATCGTCGTCGAGGCGAGCGGGCGGCAGCGGCGGAAGTCGGACATTCTGGAAGGTCCGCGGGACGAGTTCCGGGCGGCCGTTTCGGTCGTTTAGCTGTACAATTTGCACCGTGCGTAAGTGGTGGGTGGCCCTGGTAGCGCTCCTCTACGCGGCCACTCTCTCCGCCGCCACTTCCAAAGAAACGCCGATCGCCACCGCTCGTGTCACGTCCGAGCTGCGCGCGTCGCTCACGCGCGACTATGTGATCGACGTCGACGTGAAACCGCACGAAGGCGACGCGTGGACGCGGCTCGCGAAGCGCGTCACCGGCGACGCGGAGCGGTGGCACGACATCGCCGCGTTCAACAAGATCGGAGACAACCTCACGACCGAGCGGGTCGTCCACGTTCCGTTTGCGCTGCTCCGGCCGGAGCTGCAGCGGCAGATCGTGACGACGCTCTTCTCATCCGATTCATCCACCGCTGCCGGCTGGAAGCACGTCGTCGTCGGCAGCGAGATAGAAGGCGAGTCGCTTTGGCGGCTCGCCGAATGGTTCACCGGCGACGGCGCGAACTACGCCGCCATCCGCAAGGCAAATCCGAATCAGGGACTCTCGACCCGCAAGGGTGACGTCATCGTCATTCCCAACGAACTGCTCACCGCGGCTTTCAGAAAGGCGCGCGGTGGGGTGGAGGAAGAGAATGCACCGTCGGCGACTTCGGAAATTCGGCAACCCTCGTACGATCCGTCTCAGCGTCAATCAGCGCATGAAGATGTTGAGGCGTCGTCCGTGGTGGAAACGCCAGGATTACCGTCGCTGACGTACGAGCGCTCCTCCTCCGTTCCGTACGCCGTGTACCGGCTGCAGAAAGGGGAGGCGCTCTACTCCTCCGTTGCGATCCGATTCACCGGCCGCGTCTACTCGAAGGACGTCGGGGACGTGCTCGATCGCATCGTGAAATTCAACGGCATCGACAACGTCGCGAAGATGCCCGTCGGCTACGCCGTCCGCATTCCGATGGATCTCCTCCTGCCGGAGTACCTGCCGGCGGACGATCCGACGCGCATCGCGGCGGAGAAGACGAAAGTGGCGAGCGCGAAGCTGGCGAAACGCGCGCGCGCGAAGAACCTCGACGGCGTGACGGTGATCCTCGACGCAGGCCATGGCGGCCGCGACGTCGGCGCCGCGCACGACGACGTCTACGAGGCGACGTACGTGTACGACGTCATGTGCCGCCTCAAACGCGTGCTGGAGAAGCGGAGCGGCGCGATGGTGCGCGTCACGACGCGGTCGAAGGCGCACGGCTACGAGGTCGCCGAGGATGACGAACTGGAGCCGCTGCAGGACCAGTTCGTCCTCACGACGCCGCGGTACACGCTCGACGACTCGGTCGTCGGTGTGAATCTGCGGTGGTATCTCGCGAACTCGATCTTCGCACGTGCGATGAAGACCGGCGTGGCGAAAGAGAAGGTCGTGTTCCTTTCGATTCACGCCGACTCGCTGCACCCGTCGATCCGCGGCGCGATGGCGTACATCCCCGGCGCGCAGTACGTCACCGGCTCGTACGAGAAGCGCCAGGACATCTACCTCGCCCGCGCCGAGGTGCGCGAGCATCCGCTGGTGCGGCA
Source organism: Thermoanaerobaculia bacterium (assembly GCA_036003305.1). Taxonomy (GTDB): domain Bacteria; phylum Acidobacteriota; class Thermoanaerobaculia; order Gp7-AA8; family Gp7-AA8; genus DASXHZ01. The sequence goes on along the minus strand of DASYSN010000517.1, from coordinate 2,818 downwards.
TTCGGAGGAGGAGTCACTCGAAGCCGAGGGGCTCTCGCGCGACCTGGCGCAGTCGGTGATCGACTCGTTCGACGAGCGCGGCCTCAAGGTGCATCCGTTCAACCCCGTGCGCGACAACGTCGTGCGCGACGATCGCGAGTGGGTCCCGGCGGTCATCCGGTACAACCTCGTCCCGACCCGCGCGCTCCTCGAGATCTGCAACCTCGGCAACAAACACGACCGCGCCCTCCTCAAGACCCAGAAGTGGCGGGAAGACACCGCCCAGGCCATCTACCGCGGCATCGTCAGCTTCTACGCCGGCCAGGCACAGGACAGCGTGCCGGCCGTCGTCGCCTCGCGCGCCGGACGCTGAGCTAGCGCTCCTTTCGCGGCAGGTGTAGCATTCAATATCGCAGTCAATATTGATAGCAGGAGGAATGCTCTGATGCGAAAGAGACTCTGGTTCGTTTTGTTACTGCTCCTGATCCCGGCTGTGAACTCGTACAGCATCAACAAATACACCACCGACAGCTACTACCCCGATGCGACGTTCACCACCGAAGTCGGGTACTACGAACACGACTGCGATGGAACCGTGTACTCGGACGGCACGTTCACGAATTACCGGTATCACTTCGAGCAGATCTGCGACCTTCAGGGAACGTCCGAGGGCTGCCAGGAGTGGGACTCCGGTCAGGGCCGGTGGGTCTGGGTCACCTGTCCGTTCTAGATCGTGTGGATCGCGTCACGGCATCGGGCAAGTCGGCGTGATCGTCAGGGTGACCGGCGGTGCGGGTACGCTCCCCATCGCCGGTCCCGCGCCCTGGCACACGGCAACACCGACAGTTGTTGGTAACGCGAACGGATCGCGGATGACGGATGACGGATCACGCAATACAATCCGCGCCCGCGATGCCTCGTTCTTTCGAAGGTGATGTGAATGCCGCCGGATTGCGCTTCGGCGTGATCGCGAGCCGGTTCAACGACGAGATCGTGTCGGGACTGCTCGAGGGCGCTCTCGACTGCCTCGCGCGCCACGGCGCGCGCGACGAGGACATCGACCTTTTCCGCGTTCCGGGGGCGTTCGAGATTCCGGCGCTCGCGCGGAAGCTCACCGGCCGCTACGACGCGCTCGTCGCCCTCGGGTGTCTGCTCCGCGGCGATACCCCGCACTTCGACTTCATCTCGGCGCAGGTGACGAACGAGCTCTCGCGCGTCGCGGTCGAGACGCAGTCGCCGGTCGCGTACGGCGTCATCACCTGCAACACGTACGAGCAGGCGGCGGCGCGCTCGGCAAAGGGAAGCGGCAACAAGGGGTGGGAGGCGGCCCTCGCCGCGATCGAAATGGCCAACCTGTGGCGCGCGCTTCGCAGCGGAGAATCGTGATGGGTGCAAGGCGCAAGGCGCGCGAGCTCGCGCTCCAGATGCTCTTTCAGCACGACATGGCGGGCAATGAACCGGACATGGTCATCGCCACGTTCGAGGACCTGCAGAAGTCGAAGCCGAACACCCGCGAGTTCGCCACGAAGATTTTCCGCGGCACGGTCGATCACCTCTCCGAGATCGACGACATGATTCAGGCGCAGGCGGAGAACTGGCGCCTCTCGCGTATGGCGGTGGTCGACCGGAACATCATCCGCATGTCGGTGTACGAGTTCCTGCACGAGACCGACACGCCGAAGCTGGTGATCATCGACGAGGCGATCGAGATCGCGAAGAAATTTGGGACGCAGAAGTCGTCCCAGTTCATCAACGGGATCTTGGACGGCATTCTCAAGCGATACAATCTCGCCTCGTGAGTCTGCTCGGCCGGCTCGAAGATTTATCCCTCACCGACATCGTCCAGATCGTTTTCTTGAGCCGGCGCACGGGCGTCCTCGAGATCGTCGACGATCGCGGTCGCCACACCGTGCTCTTCCGCGGTGGGCTGATCGTCAATGCGTCGTCACCCGATTACCCCGACCTCCTCACGTATCTGGTCGAAAAAGGGATCCTCAACGCCGATAACGTGAAGACGCTGAGACAGATGGAGGAGGGCGGCATCCCGTACGGCACTGCCGCGCTCGAGCTGAACCTCGTCAAGCAGGACGACCTCGGCAACGCGATCCGCGGGCGCATCGTCGACGTCGTGACGCCGCTGATGAACAGCCGCGAAGGGGAGTTCAACTTCATTCTCAGCGACTCGATGACGCCGATCGACATCGAGTACGAGCCCGACACAGTCTTCAAGGAAGGCGGCATCGCGCCTCAGAAGGTCCTCGGCACGGGCGAAGGGGAGAAGATCAAGCCGCTCCGCGGCCTCGAGGAATCGCTCAAAGCAGGGAAAGCCTTGCTCCGCGGTTCCGCGCCCGCCGAGACGACACCCGCCACGCTGAATCTTGGCCTTGGGCAACCGATCGAGACCGCGCCGCCGCCACCACCGCCGCCGTCTCCGATCGCCCGCCTCCCGGAGGCACCGCAAACCGACAACGTCGTTCAGTTCCCGTCGATCGAGAAAACGTTCGAGCCGATTCCGGATGAGGAGCCGCCCGCGGAGCCGCAGCGGCAGCAGCGAGTCCCGACCAATAGCGGCCAGTTCAAGGTCTCCGGCGGTCTGTTCGAGATCGAGACTCCCGAGGCGCAGTACCGCAACGTCGTGCTGTACGAGCGCAACCCGCTCGTGCGCGTCGCGGCGAAGCGCGCGTTCACGAAAAAGAATGTGAAGACGTTCCAGTACGGATCGCTCGAAGACGTGCGCAACGCGATGAGCGACCTCTTTCGCTCCAACAGCTTCTTCGTCACGTTCCTCGAGCTGACGGGCGACGAGTCGTCGCAGAAGCTGATGCAGCAGTTGAAGCGA
>DASYSN010000516.1:0-2983 GCA_036003305.1 Thermoanaerobaculia bacterium | reverse complement strand
CGGCGTTGCGCAACCGCTCGAGCGCCGCGTTTGTGTCGGGGAATGCTTTCCAGTGCGGGAGCGAATCGGCCAGGAAGAGGCCGCGGGTATATGCGATCGCCCATCCGAGCGAGCGTGCGACGCGGACGGCCGTTTCGGTCAGCACCTCGCGATAGGGACGATAGCGATCACCCTCGACGATCGGCTCGACACGGGCGTACTCGCGCAACACGGCGTCGCGATCGAGACGTACGCCTTCGGACGCCGCTTCGCGCGCGAAGGCGCCGGCAATGCCGCCCTCCCAGTCGATGAGCGTTCCATAGCAGTCGAAGGTGATGACGTCGTAGGGACGCGGCACCGGCCGAGTTTAGCGTTTGGGGGTCAGGTCGAAAGTTGAAAGTTAAGGTCCCCTTAACTTTCAACTTTCGACCTGACCCCCAAACGCTAAACTCGGCTCGTGCCGCGTCCCTACGACGTCATCACCTTCGACTGCTATGGAACGCTCATCGATTGGGAGGGTGGCATCGCCGATGCGTTCGCGCGCGAGGCGGCGTCCGAGGGCGTGCGCCTCGATCGCGACGCCGTGTTGCGCGAGTACGCGCGCATCGAGCCGATCGTCGAAGGCGACCGCTATCGGCCCTATCGCGAGGTGCTGACGGAGACCGCCGTCCGCGTCGCGCGTTCCCTCGGGTGGCCGATCGCCTATACCCGCGGCCTCTTCCTCGCCGATTCCCTCCCGTGCTGGAAAGCGTTCCCCGACACGAACGCGGCGCTCGAGCGTTTGCGGAACGCCGGCTACCGCCTCGGCATCCTCTCGAACACCGACGACGATCTGCTGACCGCGACGCGCAAGCACTTCACCGTCGACTTCGAGATCGTCATCACCGCGCAGCAGGTGCGCGCCTACAAGCCGTCGTTCCCGCACTTTCACGCGGCGCGGGAGCGCATCGGCTCCGCGCGCTGGCTGCACGCCGCGCAGAGCAACCTGCACGACATCGTCCCGACGAACTCCCTGCGCATCCCCAACGCCTGGATCAACCGCAAGCGCGAGCAGCCGCTCATCGGCGGCATCCCCGGCCGCGAGCTGTTCGATCTCGAAGGCTTCGCCAATGATCTCGGGTAGGTAAAAGGGCGTGCGCGTCACACCTATAAGTAATGAACAATGACAACGACGGACCGATCCCGACCGCGCGCGCGCTGGCCGAAGAGTATGTGAGGCTCGGAGGCGATCCAGGCGCCCTGAATGACGACCTCCCGCGGCTCTACGAGCGCATCCACGAAGACGCGCGCAACGGAAAACCGCGGACGGCGCTCGCGATTTCGGGCGGCGGCATCCGTAGCGCCACGTTCGCGCTCGGCATCATTCAGGAGCTCGCGCGGAAGGGACTGCTGCAGACGTTCGACTATCTCTCGACCGTCTCCGGCGGCGGGTACATCGGAGGGTGGCTTTCGTCGTTCGTACGCCGGCGCGCCGGCGGCATCGAGGAGGTCGCGGGCGAGCTCGCAAAGAAACCGACAACGCCGACCGAGCCCGAGGTCAAGCCGCTCCGCCATCTGCGCGAGTACAGCAACTACCTGACGCCGAAGCTCGGGCTCATGTCGGGCGACACCTGGTCGATGGCGGCGAACTACGTGCGGAACCTGCTGCTCAATTGGTTGATGCTGGTCCCGCTGCTGATCGCGGCCGTGATTCTGCCGCGGCTCCTTCTCGGATTCATTCGCAAGTTTCCGACGATCAGCGACTCCTCGTACCACGTCGTGCTGTTGGTCATCGGCGTCTTGCTCTTGATCGCGATCGCGTACCTCGGGTTCACGCGTCCCGTCGAAACGTCGGCGGAAGAGAGAGAGAAACCGCGCTGGATACTGACGAATGGTGCATTCCAGACTCTCGCTCTCGTACCGTTCCTCCTGGCCGCCATCGGGTTCGCGTTCCTCTGGCCGCATCCGGCGAACGCTGATTTCAGGTGGTGGTTCGGTGGCGCGCTGGGGGTGGCAAGCCTCATCGGCGCGCTCATATACGCGGTCCGCTACTCAATCGCCACGCGGACGCAGCGGCGGGAAGACGTCCGCGCCGAATCGAGCGACGCTTTCTACACGCTCAAGAAGCTCGTCATGGAGACCGTCGTCGCCATCGCGAGTGCCGAAGCAGCGGCCTATGTACTCTACAAGTTCTTCACGGTTTGCTTCGCGAAACTCCCGGCTCCTTTCCCCTATCCCGATCCGAAACTGTGGGCAACGTATCCTCCCAATCTCCCGCCCCTCAAGGCGGAGCTCTACGTCTGTCTTGCGGTGCCGATGGTGCTGATCGTGTATTTCCTGCAGGCAGCGCTCTTCGTCGGCTTCTCGAGCTGGTTCAGCGAGGACTACGACCGCGAATGGTGGGCACGCGCCGCCGGGTGGATATTCTCCGCGGCTTTCATCTGGGTCGTCTTCTCCGCGTTGGCGCTGTTCGGACCGATTCTCATCTACGAGTTCCCGCGGATCGCCGCATCGATCGGAACGATCACCGGCGCCTACGCGGTCCTCGGCGGGAAAAGCTCCAAGAGCGGCGGCCCGAAGTCGGAGGAGAAGTCGGGGAAGGCCTCGGGATTCACGCTTTCGTTGGGCGTCATCGGAACGATCTTCGCCATCGTCGTCCTCGCCGCGCTCTCCCTCGGAATCTCCGAAGTGCTGCTGCGGCGGAAGCCCGAGTACAAGAAAATCGGGGCGGACGAGCAGCGATACGCAAACTCGACGTACGAGCTGTCGGCGACGAAGCCGACGACCGTGATGGTGCCGGGCGAAACGAAGCCACTCCCCGGGACCCTGAAGCTGGCGACCGCAAAGTATCCCGCGCTGGATCTCGACCGGTATCACGCGTTTTTGCACCTCTGGATCGTCGACCAGGCCGAAGCGAAGGAGTGCGTCGTCATCTTCCTCGGGTGCCTCATCGTGGCGATCGTGTCGTCGTGGTTCATCGGCGTGAATCGCTTCTCGATGCACGCCTTCTATCGCAACCGTCTGG
>DASYSN010000515.1:0-2944 GCA_036003305.1 Thermoanaerobaculia bacterium | reverse complement strand
AACGGCGCGCTCGGACGGATTGCGCTGCCCGAGGGCTACCGCTTCGAGATCTTCAACACGCGGCAGCCGTTCGATACCAGCCGCTACGCGATGAAGTGGGACGGCGAGTGGCACATCACGTATGAGGTCTTCCGCGACCTCGGCGTCGCCTTCGCCGCGGTGCTGCTGCTGATCTACATCCTCGTCGTCGGCTGGTTCCAGTCGTTCCGGACGCCGCTGACGATCATGGCGGCGATTCCGTTCTCGCTCGTCGGCATCCTCCCCGCGCACGCGCTCATGGGGGCGTTCTTTACGGCGACGTCGATGATCGGCTTCATCGCCGGCGCCGGAATCGTGGTCCGCAACTCGATCATCCTCGTCGACTTCATCGAGTTGCGCGTAAGGCAGGGCATGCCGCTCGCCGAGGCGGTGATCGACGCCGGAGCGGTGCGCTTCCGGCCGATGATGCTGACCGCGGCCGCTGTCATCGTCGGCGCCGGCGTCATCCTGTTCGATCCGATCTTCCAAGGCCTCGCGATCTCGCTGATGGCCGGCGAGGTGGCGTCGCTGCTGCTGTCACGTGCTACCGTGCCGGTGCTCTATTACTCGTTATCGCGTCGCCAAACTCCATCATGCTCCGAACAAGACTCATCATCGTCCTCGCGTTCCTCGCCGCCACGTCCGCTTACGCCTATTCCCCTGATTGGCGAGAGTGGAGTTGGACTTCAGTCCCGAACGTGATCGCGCTCCGGAGCGGCGATTTCAATCGCGACGGATTGCCCGACGTTCTCGTCCGCAAATCGGGTGGGCTGTACGTCATGCTGACGCAGAGAGGCAAAGGGGAGGGCACGGTCTCGCTCGGATCGCCCACGGCGGTCTACACCGGTTCAACGATCTCCGACGTCGTCATCGCCGATCTCAATGGCGACGGCGTGCTCGACATCGTGACCTGCGACGCCGGCACCAACACGTTGATCATCCTGCCGGGTAAGGGCGACGGAACGTTCGACGCACCTTGGACGACGTCGTTGACCTTTCCGCCGCGGCAGCTCGTCGTCGCCGATTTCGATGGCGACGGTCATCCCGACGTCCTCGTCCGCACGGCGCCGACGACCGCGTTCACGATCTTCCGGGGCGGCGCGGGGTTGCAGGGGTTTCAGTTGACCCAGGGTCCGACGACGGCGCTGTCGGCCTCTCCGTACCGCGCGGTCGCCGCCGATCTCGATGGAGACGGGAAGGTCGATCTTCTCCTCGGCTGCGCGAGCCCGGTCGAGTATCAGGTCTTGTTCGGAAAGGGCGACGGCACCTTCGAGACCCCGCTCACCCTGGCGAGCGGACCGAGCTTCGCATTCGACATCGCTCTCGCGGATCTCGACGGCGACGGTCTCCCCGACATCGTGTCGTGCGAGTTCGACTCGAACACGGTCACGGTCGTGCGCAACCTCGGCCGCCGCGCGTTCGGGTCGCCCGTGTCGACCGATGTCCACGGAAACTCCTTTCACACGAATCCGACGGCGTTGGCGGTGGTCGATGCGAACAACGACGGCAAGCCCGACGTCGTGACCGTGCTCGCGAACGCCTCGCGCGCACCGAGTGGGGTCATCTCTACGCTGGTCGGCAATGGTGACGGCACGTTCGCGGCGCCGGTGTTCTTCGAATCCAACCTCTTGTACGTGACGGAGGCGATGACGGCGGCCGACTTCACTGGCGACGGTCTTGTCGACGTCGTGACGTGGTCCGCGGCAGCGCCGTGGAACTACGTCACCTTGCTCCGCAGCAGTCCGACCGGTGCCCCCAGGCACCGCGGCGTGCATCACTAAAGGCGCTACATCCGCTCCGGCACGTCGATGCCGAGGAGGTCCAGCGAGAGGATGAGCGTGTCGAGCACGCGTTTGACCAGCTCCAGCGACGAGGCGCGGACGCTCTCGTTCTCCTCCGACAGGATGTGATGCTCGTGGTAGTAGCGGGCGAAGCGCGACGCGAGGTCGTACGTGTAGTCCGCGATCTCGTTCGGCGCGCGGTTCGCGAAGGCGGCGAGGACTTTGTCGCGGAAGAGGGCGAGCGAGAGCAGGACGTCGCGCTGTGTGGCGCCGGCGATCCCGCCGGCGCGCGCCGGCAGGATTGCCGGCGCCACACTGATTCCGCGCTCTTCCGCCTTCCTCAAGATCGACTTCGCGCGGACGGCGGTGTACAGCAGGTACGGTCCCGTGCGGCCCTCGAATGACGAGAAGCGATCGATGTCGAACACGTAGTCCTTCATCCGCGTATTCGACAGGTCGGCGAACTTGAGCGTCGCAACGCCGACCATCCGCGCGATCTCTTTTCGCTCCTCTTCGGGGAGCCCCGTCGCGACGTTCGCCTCTTCGATCCGCTCCTCGGCGCGCGTGGTGACGAGGTCGATCAGGTCCTTCAGCTTCATCGTGCCGCCCGCGCGGGTCTTGAACGGCTTGCCGTCCGGGCCGTTCATCGTGCCGAAGCCGTCGTGCTCCATCGCGAGCGACTGCGGGGCGACGCCGGTTTTCCACGCGCAGCGGAACACCTGCAGCATGTGCAGCGACTGCCGCTTGTCGATCACGTAGAGGATCAGGTCGGGATGCATCTGCTGCACGCGCATCTCGATCGTGGCGAGGTCGGTGGTGGCGTAGAGGACCGCGCCGTCGGCCTTCAGCAGGATCGCGGGAGGGATCTCCTGCTTATCGTCCGGCTCCGCGACGTCGACGATCAGCGCGCCCTCGCTCTCGCGCGCGAAGCCTTCGCGCTTCAGACGTTCGATCAGCGGCGGGATGAGATCGTTGACGTCGCTCTCGCCGTACCAGAGGTCGAAGTACGTCTCGAGCTTCTGGTAGTCGTTCTTCAGATCGGCGACGGAGAGATTGACGATCTTCCGCCAGAGCGCGCGGTACATCGGATCGCCCGCCTGCAGTTTTGCCGTCGCTTCGCGCGCGGCGTTCAGGTACGCCTCGTC
>DASYSN010000514.1:0-1990 GCA_036003305.1 Thermoanaerobaculia bacterium | reverse complement strand
GACGGCGCGCTTGATCTGGCGCCAGTCGAGCTCCAGGCGCCGCGGACTGCCGTTGATCTCGATGATCACGCCGCGCTCGGCGGCGCGGTCGACGATCTTGTCGAAGTCGAACGTGTAGCCCTGCCGGGACAGCAGCAGGCGCCCCGTGAGGTGGCCGAGGAACGTGACGAACGGATCGTCGAGCGCGCGCAGCAGCCGCTCCGTCATCTCGTCTTTCTCCATGCCGAAGCGGGAGTGGACGGACGCGACGACGAAGTCGAACATCGGCAGCGTCTTGGAGCCGTAGTCGATCGCGCCGTCGTTGAGGATGTCGGCCTCCGTGCCGCGAAAGACCCGCATCGGCGCGACCGTCTTCTCATGCGTCCTGATCTCGGCGTGTTGCCGCTTCAGGTCCTCCTCGGTCAGGCCGTGCGCGTAGAAGGCGTTCTTCGAGTGATCGGAGAGGCCGGCGTACTCCCAGCCGCGGTCCTTCGCGGCGGTGAGCATCTCGAGGACGGTGTTTCGGCCGTCCGAGAACGTCGTGTGGATGTGAAAGGTTCCGCGAAGGTCCGTCGGCTCGATGAGCTTGACGCGCTTCTTCTTCGCGAGCACCGAGGCGTCTTCGCGCAGCTCCGGATCGACGAACGGAATCGCGGCCCGCTCGAAGACGTCGTGCTCCGCCTTCCCTTTCGGGATCTTCCCGAACGCCTCGACGAACTCTTTGCTCCCGGTCGTGCGGAGGACGGTCGCGCCGAAATCGTCCGGCTTTGCGAGGTGGAGCAGGACCTCGACCTCGTCGCGTGCGACGCCGCGCAACGTCAATTCGTCGACCTCTTCGATGCGATCGATGACGGAGCGCTTCCGGATCGCGGCGATGGCGCGCTTCGGGTCCTTCGCGGCGATCGCGATGTTCACGTTCCCGATCACCTCGAGCCGCCGGCGCACGCTCCCGGTCACCTCGGCGTCGCTGATCTCGTCGATCGCCGCGAGCTGTTCGCGGATTGACTCGCCGGTCTCGAGGCCGAACGGAAGGAGGAACCGCGACGTCCGCGACTTCGCGGTCTCGATGTTCTCGAGGATCTTCTGCTGCGTCTTCGCGCCGAAACCCTTCAGTTTCGCGATCCGCCCGTCGCGTGCCGCCGCCTCCAGCTCTTCGAGATCCGAGACGCCGAGGGTCGAGTAGAGGATGCCGATCTTCTTGAGGCCGAGCGACGGGATGCGCAGAAGCGAGAAGATGCTCGGCGGGTACTGCTCGCGCAGCTCTTCCAGATACCGCGAACGGCCGGTCGTCACCAGCTCGCTGACGATCGGTCCGATCGCCTTGCCGATGCCGTCGACCGACGTGAGCTCGTTGCGGGCGACGAGCCCTTCGATGTCCTGGTCGAGCTTTTCGATCGCGCGGGCGGCTTTCTCGAACGCGCGGACGCGAAAGGGGTTCGGGTCGGAGAGCTCGACGTACTTTGCGATTTCGTCGAGCGTCCGGGCGATGGTCCACTTATCCATACGAGCCGTTTATCATGACACTTCGATGCAAGCTGTTGACCGTCTCGTGGTAGCGCTTGATCTATCGGTGCGCGACGACATTTTGCGGGCCGTCGACGAGCTGCACGGCGCCGCGGGGACGTTCAAGATCGGCTTGCAGGCGTTCATCGCGAACGGGCCGGCCATCGTGCGGGAGATCGTGGCGCGCGGCGATCGCGTCTTCCTCGACCTGAAGATTCACGACATCCCGAACACCGCGAAGCACGCGGTGTCCGAGGCGGTGTTTCTCGGCGCGTCGATCGTCACGGTGCACGCGGCCGGCGGCGAGGCGATGCTGCGCGCCTGCGCCGAGTCGCAGGGCACCGCCCTCGTCCTCGGCGTCACGGTTCTGACCAGCCTCGACGAGAGCGACCTCCCGCGCATCGGATTCTCCGGCGACGTCCCGTCCAACGCCGTGCGGCTCGCGCGGCTGGTGCAATCGGCGGGACTGCGCGGCGTCGTCGCTTCCCCGCGCGAGATCGCCGCGTTG
>DASYSN010000513.1:0-3002 GCA_036003305.1 Thermoanaerobaculia bacterium | reverse complement strand
AATCGCGCGTAGACGCCGAGCATCTGCTCCGTCTTCTCGCGCGCCTCGGCTTCCGTCTCATGCGCCGTGTGTCCCTCCTGCCAGAGGAACTCGGCGGTGCGGAGGAAGAGGCGCGTGCGCATCTCCCAGCGGACGATGTTGCACCACTGATTGATGAGCAGCGGGAGGTCGCGATAGCTCTGGATCCACTTCGAAAACGTGGCGCCGATGATCGTCTCCGAAGTCGGACGGACGATCAGCGGCTCCTCGAGCTGCGCGGTCGGGTCGGGGATCAGCGTGCCGTCGGGCGCGTGCACCAGCCGGTGATGCGTGACGACGGCGCACTCCTTCGCGAAGCCTTCGACATGCTCCGCCTCTTTTTCGAGGAACGACTTCGGGATGAAGAGCGGGAAGTACGCATTCCGCACTCCCGTCGCCTTGAACATCGCATCGAGCTCGCGCTGGATGTTCTCCCACAGCGCATAGCCCCATGGCTTGATCACCATGCACCCGCGCACCGGCGAGTTCTCCGCGAGGTCCGCGGCGCGAACGACTTGCTGGTACCACTCCGCGTAATCGTCGGCGCGGGTCGGCTGGATGGCGGTCTTCTTTGCTTGCTGGTTCATAAAGAGAAAGCGCGCATTCTATAAGAGGAGCATCCCCGCGACCGCGCCGAACATCAGCAGCGTCGTTAGCGCGACGCTCGTGCGGCCGAGGCGCGAGCTTGGTTGGCCTTTCATGATCTTGCGATCGGAGGCGACGAGGAGGATGCCGATCAGGAGGAACGGCGCGAGGGTGCCGTTGATCACGCCGCTCCAATACAGAGCGCTCACCGGATTGATGCGCGCGAAGTCGAGGCCGATCCCGACGGCGCCCGAGAGCAGCACGACGGCGTAGAACGCGCGCGCCTTGTCGATCTTCTCGTCGAGTCCCTGCCGCCACCCGAACGTTTCCGCGAGCGCGTACGCCGCCGATCCGGAAAGCGTCGGAATCGCGAGCAGGCCGACGCCGATCAGTCCCGCCGTGTACAGCAGGAAGCACCACTTCCCGGCGAGCGGCCGCAACGCCTCGGCGGCCTGCCGCGAGGTCTCGATGTGCGTGATGCCGTGACGGTGCAGGGTGTATGCGGTCGTCACGATGATGAAGAACATGACGATATTCGAGAAGAACGTGCCGATGCCGACGTCGAGCTTGCGGTCGGTGATCTCGCGCCTCGTCGCGCCGACCCGATCGATCGTGAGCCTCCGGCCGACGCGCTTCTCTTCTTCGACCTCCTGAGACGACTGCCAGAAGAAGAGGTACGGACTGATCGTCGTGCCGAGGATCGCGACGAGCGTCGACCAGGCGGTCTTGCCGTGGAACATCGGCGGCCGGAACGTGTCGTCGAGGACCATGACCCAGTTCGGCCGGAGCAGGAACGCGGTGATCACGTACGCGAAGAGAAACAGCGCCAGCCACTTGAGCGTCTTCGAGATCTCGGCGTAGCGCATGAAAACCGTTGCGGCGCTGATCCCGATACCGAACACGAAGACCCAGATGTGCGAGTTCACGTGCGTCAGCATCTCGGCCGCGTCGGCCATCCCGGCGAGATCCGCACCGATGTTGAACGTGTTCGCCGTCAGCAGCGCGAAGCCGGCGATGAAGACGAGCCAGCGCGGGAACTTCCTCCGGAGCGCGCGCGCGAGCCCGGAACCGGAGACCATCCCGATCCGCGCGCACATCATCTGCACCGACGCCATCAGCGGCCAGGTGACGAGCGCGGTCCACAGCATCGCCGTTCCGAGCTGTGCGCCGGCAATGGAGTACGTGGCGATGCCGGAGGGATCGTCATCCGCCGCGCCGGCGATCAGTCCCGGTCCGAGAATGGACAAGAAACTGACAGGTTTCTTCTTGTTCTCCATCCGCGGGCGCAGAGTACACGGTCCCGTAACGTCGCGGCCGGATTCGTGCATCGATAATCCGGCGCGATGCGCGCAATTCGCCTTCTCTCCGCTTTTCTCCTTCTCGTCTTCGTCGCTGCGACGCCCGCCGGGACGCGGCACGGCCTCGACCTCGCCGGCATGGACCGCAGCGTGCGGCCGGGCGACGACTTCTTCGACTACGCGAACGGGAAGTGGGTGGCCGCCACGACGATCCCGCCGGACCGCTCGAGCTTTGGCGTCTTCTCGGTCATCGCGGAGATGGTCGACAAGCGGACGGCCGATCTGATCCGCGACACGAAGGAGAAGAAGATCGCCGACTACTACGCGGCGTACATGGACGAGAAGACGATCGAGGCGAAGGGGCTGCATCCGCTCGACGCCGAGCTCGCGTCGATTCGCGCGATCCACGACAAGGCATCGCTCGCGCGCGTGATCGGCAGCCAGTTGCGCGCCGACGTCGATCCGCTCAACAACGGGAACTTCCACACCGACCGGCTCCTCGGACTGTGGGTCTCACCCGACTTCGCGGCGCCGGAGATCAACGCCGGCTACATCCTGCAGGGCGGCATTGGCATGCCGGACCGCGACTACTACCTAGGCACCGACGAACACGCGAAAGCGACGCAGGCGAAATACCGCGAGCACATCGAGGCGGTGCTGAAGCTCGCGGGCATCGACGGTGCGGCCGAACAGGCCGCGAAGATCTACGACCTCGAACATCGGATCGCCGAGGTGCACGCCAGCCTCACCGATTCCGAGGACGTCCACAAAGCGGACAACCAGTGGATGCGCGGCGACTTTTCGGAGCACGCGCCGGGATTCGACTGGCCGGCGTTCTTCCAGGCGGCCGGATTGACCGGGCAGCGAAGCTTCTTCGTCTGGCAGCCGGGCGCCGTCAAAGGCGAATCGGCACTGACGGCGAGCGAGCCGCTCGGCGTCTGGAAGGATTACCTCATTTTTCACGCGATCGATCGCGCCGCGGCGTTGCTGCCGAAGCCGTTCGTCGACGAGAACTTCCGCTTCTACGGGACCGCGCTGAGCGGCACGACGCAGCTCCGCGCGCGCTGGAAGCGGGCCGTCAGCGCGACGAACGGCGCGCTC
>DASYSN010000512.1:0-14301 GCA_036003305.1 Thermoanaerobaculia bacterium | reverse complement strand
CATCCTTCGGCATCTGCTTCGTGAGGATCTTCAGCGCCGCCGGCTTGCCGGTGCGCGAGTCGTCCGCCCGCCACACGGACGTTCCGATACGCTCGACGAGCCGGTATTGCAGCAGCTCACTGCCGGGAAAGACGGGATCTGCGGGCATGGTGGCAATAAGTTTAAGTGATATGGACGAGCGGCGCGCCGCTGTCGACCGTGTCGCCGGGGCTCACGAAGACTTCCTTGATCGTGCCGTCGATCGGCGACTGGATCTCGTTCTCCATCTTCATCGCCTCGAGGATCAGCAGGCCCGTGCCGCGGCTCACCGCCTGTCCCGGCTCGACGAGCACGCGCACGATACGTCCGGGCATCAGCGCCGTCACGTCGCCCGCCTCGCCGCCTTCGTCCTCGCGCGCCTTCCGGCGGAGCGCCAGCGGGTCGATGATCTCGATGACTGCCTTCGCCCCGCTGAACGAAATCTCGTGCTGCGTCCCGTGGCGCTGATGGACGAACGCGAACTGCGTCCCGTCCTCGAAGCGGAGCGAATGCACCGCCTCCCCCGCCTTGACCACGTCGACCGGCAGCTCGCGGCCGTCGATCCGGACGATGTACCCGCTGCCGTGCCGCTCCACCTCGACCGGAATCACGTCGCCGTCGTGCTGCGCCACGAACTTCATCGCAGCGCCTCGCGCCGGCCGGCCTGCTTCCAGTGCGACTCCCCTTCCGCAGGGAGCTTCACGCGCTGCGCGTCTTCGAACGCCATGATCGCCGCGGCCGCGATCGCGGCATCCGTGATGGCGCCTTCGCGCGGCTGATGCTCGAACTTCATCTTCGGCAGCAGGCGGTCGATATACCCGGTGTCGAACTTCGCGGCGGCGAAGTCGGGGTCGTTCATGATGTAGGTGAAGAAGGGGATCGTCGTCTCGATCCCCTCGACGCGGTACTCCGCCAGCGCGCGTTTCATCCGTCCGATCGCCTCGTTGCGCGTCGCGCCATGCGCCACGAGCTTCGAGAGCATCGGGTCGTAGAAGACCGGAACGGTGTAGCCGGCGTAGACGCCGTTCTCATTCCGGACACCGGGCCCCTGCGGCAGATTGAGGTAACGAATCAAACCCGGTGACGGAGCGAACTTCCGCGTCGGATCCTCGGCGTAGATGCGACACTCGATCGCGTGGCCGGTCGGCGCGAGCTGCGACTGATCGATCGTCAGCTTCTCCCCCTGCGCGATGCGGAGCTGCCACTTCACCAGATCGAGTCCCCACACCATCTCGGTGACGGGGTGCTCGACCTGCAGCCGCGTGTTCATCTCGAGGAAGTAGAACTCACGATCGGATCCCATGAGGCACTCGATCGTGCCGGCCGAGTAGTAGTTGACCGCGCGCGCCGCCTTCACCGCCATCGCGCCGAGGCGTTCGCGCAGCTCGCGATCGACGACGGGAGAGGGGCACTCCTCGACGACCTTCTGGTGGCGACGCTGCAGCGTGCATTCGCGCTCGCCGAGGTGAATCAGATTCCCGTGCTGGTCGCCCAGGATCTGAATTTCAATGTGTCTAGGCGAGGCCACGAACTTCTCGGCATATACGGAGCCGTCGCCGAAGAACGACTCCGCTTCGCTGGTGACGCGCTCGTACGACGAACGAAGGTCTTCCTCGCGCTCGACGAGGCGCATCCCCTTCCCGCCCCCGCCGGCGCTCGCCTTGATCATGATCGGCAGTCCCGCGCTCTTCGCGAACTCCGCGATCTCGTCGAACGACTTGACCGCCTCGGTGAGGCCGGGGACCACCGGCACCCCCGCCGCTTTCATCCGCTGGCGCGACTCGGTCTTCGAGCCCATGGCGTCGATCGATTCCGGCGACGGACCGATGAAGAGGATGCCTGCGTCGCGGCAGGCGCGCGCGAAGTCGGCATTCTCCGCGAGGAAGCCGTAGCCGGGATGAATGGCGTCGGCTTTCGACTTCTTCGCCGCCTCGAGGATGCGGTCGATGCGGAGGTAACTCTCGCGCGATGGCGCGGGGCCAATGGGCAGCGCCTCATCAGCATAGACCACATGGAGCGCGGCCCGATCGGGCTCGGAGTACACCGCGACCGTCGGATAACCCATCTCGCGGCACGCGCGGATGACGCGCACCGCGATCTCGCCACGATTCGCCACGAGAACTTTCACGCGCCGTGCATTTTATCGATAAGATCGCGCCCCATGACGAGCGAGACGGCCGGCGAGTCGATTCACCAGCAGCGCATGCAGATCCTCTCCGGCGTCGTCTCGTCGCTGCTCGAGGAGCTCAAGGCCGGCACCGGCGACAAGGATCGCCGCCGCCAGGTCGAGGAGTGGATGCGCACCCTCGCCGAAAAGTACCCCGAGTTCAAGATCGAAGTCGGCCTCCGCGACTACTACCTCGCCGAAGCCGAGCGCCTCAGCACCGACTTCGGCAAAACGCCCGATCTGTCGGAGAAGCTCTCGCTGGGAAGAGCGATCGAGTCGTTCCTCGATCGCGCATCGGATTACGACCGGCGCATCAGCGGGGGGTAGTCGCGACGTCAAGAAGCCGTCATGGACCTCACAAGCTGAGTCGCGCCTCGATTACGTCGTCCGCGACTGTGAACGCCGGCGCCGGCGCGTCAGTCGGGCGATCGCTCCGTGCGATGATCGCGTTCTTCGAGGCAAGTTGGGTGAGGAGTTCGGGCAGTGGCACTTTCCAGCTTCCGAACGCGCGCGTCGACGCCATCGCGATCACGTTCAGCGACGTGTCGATAGCATCCTCTACGAACTCTATAGGTGTGGCGTTGTGACTGCCGTGGTGACCAATCTTGTAGAAGCGAACCCGCCGCAGTAGGTTCTTCCACTTCGGCGTCCGCAGCACGGCGTTCCATGTCCCCCACTGCGCGTCGCCAGGAAAGAGCAGGTGAAGGTCGCCGATCTGCAATACGAGCATGAGACTCGTGCCGTTGATTGCGGCGTCGAGCGCCGCCGCAACGGGCGAGGTGAATCCCTCGCTGAATGAACGGATCTTCTTCTTGTCGTCCTCGCTGAGAACAAATGGCGACATCCCCTCCGCCCACCAGTCGCTGCTGAACGGTTCCGGGATTCCGTCGCCGGCGCCCGATTCCTGCGCATCAGAAAGCTGCATGTAGCTCTTGCCGGCAGGCGGATCGATGTCGCGAATGATCTCTTCATCTCGGGACGGCCCGAGCACGTGGATGACGACGCCCGGGAGCGCTTCAGTAGTGAATCGGGTCACCAAGTCGCCGCTGCTGGCTGTCTCCGGCAAGAACCGTCGCTTCGCCTTTTCTCGCCGCTTGAATCCTGAGTGCAATGTTTCCATCGCGCTCTCGTTGAGCTGTGCGTTTTCAACTAATGAGAAATCGGCGTCGAGTTGTGCCTTCTCCGGGTCAGCTAGGCCGGCCGCGTTGAGGCGCAAGGTGAGGTCGCGGGCCAAAGCCGTCGCGAGCCTAGTCTGCCCGTCACGGATCCGCGTGGCCTCAGCGTCCTCGGGATTCTCCGTCCACGGCATCCAAACTTCCGTTACATCGACGTCGCTCCAGCCGGGCTTTGCAAACCCGGAGACGTGATCGCGATGCCGGTGTGTGCACACCACAACGTCGATCTTAGGCGAGGCTCCGAGGTCTCCGATTACCTGGCCGGCGACTTCTTCGATGCTCTTATTCCCCTTCGCCATGGAGCCGCAGTCAAAAAGTATGCGCCGGTCTCCGTCATCGGTTGGGATGGTCACAAGAAAGCAGTCGCCGAAGCCGACGTTGTACATCCGGATCGACACCTCGCGCTGCGACATCAATATCCTCCATGCAGTGCGGCGAGATTCATCCGCAGCTTCATCCTGTTTGCGGTATATGTAGGGCCCCCGTAGGGAAGCAGCGGATCCGCTCCGTCGAGCTCCCGCAGATACGTACGTAGTTCGTGCAGTCGCGCTTCGGCTTCTCCGTCCCGGTTGGTCGTTGCGATTGGTTTAGCGATCACGTAACGGACTTGGCCGTCGACACTTGCGACGATTGTGGTGCCTCCGCGAAACGGAATCCCTCCGAATTCCTCGGTCGTGGTTCGGTCCTGTTGCGCGAAGTGCGCGACGAGCTCGATCAGGAGCTTTCCATCCGATGCGACACGGTAAACGGGATGGAAGCCGTGTACCTCTACTTTGTGCGCCGGACTCAGCGAGAGCGCGGCCATGTTCTCGGGCTGTGTCGCCCAAGTATGGAGAATCTTCACAACTTCCTTATTGATTTCAAGCTCCACCCCTTCATCCGAGACGTTTTCCTCCGCCATGAACTTCTTCGTCGATGACTTCGAAGTCGGCACCTGCCGGCTGACGTTGCTTGCCGAGACGAGAAGAACTCGTTGAAGATCCGCTGTCTCCATCGGGAGGTCCTGCACGTTCCCGGGGTTCTCTTCCCACAGCAACGACTCCTCCGCGAGCGACGGTACGCTGCGTGGGTAGATGCCGCGATTGCGGAAAGCCCCGATGACGGCGGCACGGCGGCCGAGGTCGTCCTGCGGAAGAAGCTCGTAATCGGCCGTGACAAGCGCTCGGAGGTAGTCGCCGAACGTGATGTCCACCGGCGGCAGATAGTCGAATGCCCGAATGCACATGACCAGCACGGTCTGGGCGGTCCGCGAGGCCTCTTCGGAGACGCGGCTGACGAGGTCGGGGTGGAGGTCACCATCCGGCAGATTGCCCGTCCCGCCGGTGGCTATGCGAATCAGATCGGCAATGCGCCGCTGGTAGATTGAGAAGAACGCGTCGAACACCGCGGCGACGAGGATGGACCCGCGACGATGTGGCTCGACGATCGAATTGTCGAGACGGCTGACCTGTTTTCCGAGCGCTGACCGCAGCTCGCGTCCCATGCCCGTGGCCTCGCCGAACTGCTGCGCCATCCTCACGAGCATGCCGTCGCGCCGGATGTCAGTTCGCACTTTCTGAATCTCGTCGCGCAACAAGTCGCGATAGCTGAAGTGCTGGAAGAGCGCGACCAGATCGGAGAACCCTTCGTGAAACGCCAGGACGTCGCGGTTGCTGGGCTCGAGAAAGTAGCGGCGGAGGCGGTGTACGATGGCGTGCGTCGTCTCGTGGGCAATGATGTCGTGCGAGAGACACGTAAAGATGTTCTGACCCGGCATGTTTTGGCCGGGATTCTCTCGATCGGCACGAAAGTAGCCGAACAGGATCGCGTGCAGGTCGGGCGCATAGAAGGCGTTCGCGCCGTGAAAAGCGTGCGGGAAGAGCCGCAGCTTCGGCCTTCCGCGGCGCCTCAGGCTGAGCTGCCTACCGAGTGCGAAATCGAAGTTCTCGAGTGTCTTGGAGGCAACGGCGTACACCATCTGCTGGTGAAAACGAGGATCGGACTCCGTCGGATCGAGCCCGTTCTGCATCAAGACGGCACGTTCATTTAAGTCGAGCGGGGGATAAAAACGGTCGTGTGCGCCGTCGTAATCCATGACCTCGATACGCTCGCCTGACGGTCCCGGTACCATGTTCGGTTCGTTCGCGACCTCGATTGAGATGCGACGCGGCGCCGTCGTTCCCACCATCGGATCGGATGCGAAAATCTTCAACGGCCGCCGAACCGGCGCACTCTGCACGTATGACGAATAGATCCTCTTCATTCGTCATAAGGAGTGACACGTACGGCGCTTTCCCTACCTGTCGCTGAATCGGACGGCGAGCGAACTGAATCTGGTGCCCAAGGCCGGACTCGAACCGGCACGGATTTCTCCACACGCCCCTCAAACGTGCGCGTCTACCAATTCCGCCACTTGGGCAGGCGATTCAAAGAGGCCGGTTACTTCTTGACCGGTGCGGCCGGAGCCGCGTGGCCGCTCATGACCGAGGCGCGCGGATGCGCCTGAACGATCGCGAGAGCCATCGAGGTGAGAACGAACGCCACGAAGAACCCGGTCGTCAGCTTGTGCAGGAGCGTCGTCGCGCCGCGCGCGCCAAACGCCGTCTGCGACCCGCCGCCACCGAAGGCGCCGGCGAGATCCGCCCCCTTGCCCTGCTGCACGAGCACGACGAGGATGAGGAAGATGCTGATGATGACGTGGATGACGACGAGTAATACGGTCATAGATGTCTCGAGGGGTTTCTCTACGGATTCTCCGAGTGCCTTGCTGCAAACCCGGTAAGGGTGCGAATTCTTCCCGGAAACGGCTCAGCCGTCAAGCCGCCGAAAGGGCGCGATGGATGGCCAGAAACTTCTTCGAATCGAGGCTTGCGCCGCCGACCAGAAAGCCGTCGATCGCTCCGTTTGCGACCAGGTCGCCGACGTTCTCCGGCGTCACGCTCCCGCCGTAGAGGATCGCGCCGTCGTGCAGCGCCTTCGGCCACGAATAGCGCACCGCGGAGCGGATGTCCGCCACCGTTTCGGCGCACAGGGCGCCGGTGGCGTTCCGTCCCGTCCCGATCGCCCAGATCGGCTCGTACGCGATGATGACTTCCTTCGCCTTCTGCAGCGAGTCGGAGACGACGGCGTGCACCTGATCCGCGAGAAAGCGCGTCACCTCGCCGGCTTCGCGGACCCGCAGGTCCTCGCCGATGCAGAGCACCGGCGTCAGCCCGTGCTCGATCGCCATCGCGAGGCGCCGGCCGACGAGCGCGTCGTCCTCGTGGTAGACGTTGCGGCGTTCGGAGTGACCGACGATGACGAACGTGGCGCCGACGTCCTTGAGCATCTGCGCTGATACCTCGCCTGTGAATGCGCCGGACGGCCGGTCGCCGCAGTTCTGGGCGGCGACGGCAACCCTTCGGGCGATCCGCGCCACGTCGTCGACATAGACGAAAGGCGGCGCAACCACGAGCTTCGCCCCCGCCGGTGCGCTCTCGAGGGCTCTCATGTACGGTTCGATGCCCTCCGGAGGGAGGTTCATCTTCCAATTGGCGATGGCGTAACGGTTCGACATGGAGAGCGCAGTCTAGCTGCGATCGAGGTCCGAGGTTCGAAGGGCGATCCGGTTCTTACCTGCACGCTTCGCCTCATAGAGCCGCTCGTCTGCGCGGCGGATCAAATCGGTCGCCGTCTCGCCTGAACGGTAGTCGGCGAGCCCAATCGAGACCGAGCAGCGGATAAAGCCCTCTTCGTCCGTCGGGATCGTGAGGCCGCGCACCCTCTCGAGGATGCGCTCGGCGACGGCTGAGGCCCCCGCGACGTCTGTATGCGGGAGGACGACCGCGAACTCGTCGCCGCCGAACCGGACGAAGAAGTCGGGCGGCCGGATGGTCTCGCGCACGGCGCCGCACAGCTCCGACAGCACGACGTCGCCGATCGTGTGGCCGAAGCCGTCGTTGATCTGCTTGAAGTCGTCGACGTCGAACATCAGGAGCGAGAGCGGGAGGTTGTAGACGCGCGCCCGCTCGATCTCGTGCGGCAACTGGCGGCGGAAGTAGCGCTTGTTCCAGATGCCGGTCAGGTCGTCGCTGTCGGCGAGCTCCTGGATCCGTTCGCGCGAGCTGAGGTTGTCGAGCAGCAGCGCCATCTGCGTCGTGAAGATGTCGATCAGGGAGTGATGCTCGTCGGTGAACGGCGGGTCGTGCCGGAAGAGGAAGACAGATCCGGCGATCCGGCGCTTCACCTGGATCACCGAGTCGATCGCATGGTCGAGCGAAAGCACCTCGGCGCGTGCCGGGAGCTCGTGCGACTCCGACTTGACCACGACGTCGGTCGTCGCGAACGACACCGGGATGCGCGACTCGAGGGCGGCGCGAATCCGCCCGATCAACGCATCGTCGACCAACGCCTCTTCGCCCGCGCGCGTAGAAATGTAGAAGTCGAGGTTCTGCTCGATCATGACGGCGACCGCCACATCGAAGGGAACGCAGCGAAAAAGCGTCGCGAACGCGCCGGCGAAAAGGCCGGCGGTCGAGTCGCTCGCGATTCCGCGGCTGGTCAGCTCCTGAATCAGAGTGACGATGTCGCTGATTCGTGCATGGTCTTCGGAGCCGACCGAGCTCTCTGAAGTGCTCACTCTCGGAACGCGTCCATGATAACGCCCCCTATAATCCGGCGCAGAATGGCTGTCGAGGCGGACGCGATCCCTTTCGAACCGGTACGGCTCTGGGGCGAGCGTCTGCTCGTTCTGGCGCCGCACCCCGATGACGAGGTGATTGGCTGCGGCGGCGTGGTCGCATACCACTTGAACGGCGGAAGCAGCGTCCGCGTCGTGGTCGCGACCGATGGCGGCCAGGCGGGCGTGCCCGTCACGCGCGAAGAGGAGTCCCGGAAAGCCCTCGGGATCCTCGACCCTGTGCACGGTGCACAGTGCACGGTGCACTTCCTCGGCTACCCCGACCGCGAGCTCGCCGCGCACCGTGACGATTTGTCGCAACGGCTCGAGGCCATCCTCCGCGAGTACCGCCCGGACCTGATCCTGGTCGCGAGTCCGATCGAGTTCCACCCGGACCACCTTGCCCTTGCGACCACGTTCTGCGAGCTGATCCAGCGAGATGACAGGCTGTTCGCCGACCTCGCGACGGCGAAGGTCGCGTTCTACGAGGTCGGGCAGCCGCTCCGCCCGAACGCCATCGTCGACATCACCGCGGTCGCGGAGCAGAAGTACGCAGCCATCGCGGCGCACGAGTCGCAGCTAGCGTTTCGCGATTACGTCGCGTACGCGCGCGGACTGAACGCGTACCGCGCCATGACGATGCCGCCGGAGGTCAGGTTCGCCGAAGGGTATTTCGTGGTGAACCTTCCCGAGCTGAGGACCATCGCGACCGCGCGGCTGCAGAGCATGGTCGGCGACGCGCGCGGTATCTCCGTTGAAGTTGCCACACCGCTGCCGGTCAGCGTGGTCGTTCGGACGAAGGACCGCCCGGCGCTGCTGGCCGAGGCGATCGAATCGATTCGGGCGACGGAGTATCCGTGCGAGATCGTCGTCGTGAACGATGGCGGAGCGCGTCCCGAGCTCGACGGCGTCACGCTCGTGAATCACGAGCAGTCGCGCGGCCGGAGCGAGGCGGCGAACGCGGGCGTCCGTGCGGCGGCCAACGCGTACGTCGCGTTCCTCGATGACGACGATCTCTACTATCGCGATCACCTCGCGACGCTGACGAACGCCGCGCGCGACTCACAGCACGCTGCCTGGTACACCGATGCGGTCTCCGCGTTCGTCCGCACCGGTGAGAACGGCGCGCTCGAGACGTACCAGCGCCTGCGCATCTTCGGGGACGACTTCGATCGCGACGCGCTCCTCGCGGACAACTACATCCCCCTTCCGACGCTCCTCTTCCGCCGCGCCGATTTTCTCGACCTCGGCGGGTTCGACCCGGCATTCGACCTCTTCGAAGACTGGGACTTCCTCATCCGCCTCTCGCAGCGAGGCAAGTTCGTCCACGTGCCCCGCGTCACGTGCGAGATCCGGCACATCGAGACCGCCGGCTCGATCACGATGGCGTCGCCGGAGGGATCGCCGGCGTTTCGCGACGCGAAGCTCGCCGTCTGGCGCAAGCATGCGTCGCTCATGACGAACGACGTCATCGCGAACGCGCTCGAACGCCAGAAGCGCCGCCTCGGCAAGCTGCAGAACGACGCCGTCGAAGCGCGCGGCCTGCATCATCACCTGCAGATCGATGTCACGCGGCTGCAACGCGAGAACGTGTCGCTGCAGCGGGAGAGCGCACGCCTCCTCGGCGAGATCCAGCGGCTGAACGACACCGTGACGCAGGACGCGATCCGCATCAGCCAGCTCGAAGGCGTCGAGCTGGCCCTGCGCCGCAGCGAGGCAGAAAACGAGCACAAGGCCGTTCAGCTCTCCGGACTGAAACAGGAGAACCGCGACCTCCGCGGCGCGTTCGACGAGACGCAGACCACCGTGCAGTCGCTCTACGCCGAAGTGCGCCGCCTCCAGTCGATGCTCGACATGATCTACGCGTCGAAGACCTGGAAGCTGCACACGATGGTCGAAAAGGTGAAGGGGCGGTGAGCGCACGATGAGCCGCGTGATGCTGGTCTGCCCGGAGCCGCTCGGCAGGAGCCAGCCGGCGGGAATCGGGATCCGGTTTCTGGAGATGCGGAACGTGCTGGCGGCGGACGGCCACGACGTGACGCTGCTGTCGGCGCCGGTAACGCCGGAACAGTTGCGCGATGTGAGCGCGAATGCCGACGTGGCGGTCGTGCAGGGCCACATCGCGAACGACTTCTTCGTGCACGCACGCGCGATCCCGACGGTGGTGGACCTGTACGACCCGTTCATCGTCGAGAACCTCCACTACGACGACGAACGGATCTTCGCGCACGACCACGCCACGTTTCTCAACTCGCTGCTGCATGGGGACCTCTTCCTCTGCGCGTCGGAGGCGCAGCGGCTGTTCTACGCCGGCGCGATGCTGTCGGTGGGCCGGGTGAATCCGGTGACGTTCGGAGATTTGGATGCGCTGCTCCGGGTTGCGCCGTTTGGGGTAGCACCTCCCCGAGTCCGATCGGCGCAACAGAGAAGCGGGGTGCTGTTCGGCGGCATCTATGACTGGTATGACGCGGTGCTGGCGATCGAGGCGGTGAAGCTGGCCGGCCTCACGCTTACGTTCACGCGGCATCCCAATCCCGACATCACGCCGCAGGGCGAGCTCGCACGCGCGATGCAGTACGTCAAGGACAACCGCATCGACTTCGTCGAGTTCGTGCCGTGGGTCCCATACGACGACCGCGGCGCGTTCTACGATCGCTTCGCGGCGGCGCTGATGACGTTCCCGCAGTCGCTCGAGACCGACCTCTCGATGCGAACCCGCGTCTACGACTACCTCTGGGCCGGACTTCCGATCGTCAGCAGCTCGGCGCCGGGAACCGACGCCATCGTCGAAAAGTACGGCGCGGTCGTCCGCGGCAACGACCCGGCCGACTACGCGAAGGCGCTGGCGAGAGTGACGCGGACGCCGATCGACACGACGGCGTTCGTGCAAGAGCACCAGTGGCCGCGAACGCTCGCGCCGCTCGTCGAGTTCTGCCGCGCACCACGATTCGACGAGTCGAAGGAGACGTTCGGCGTCCGGATGTACGCCCCGGAGCGTCCGGCGACGATCCTCGACCGGATCAAACGGAAAATCGGAGGCCGGACCTGACGCCGTCGGTTGACGTCATCGTCGTCAACTGGAACGGCCGCGAGGACACGCTCCGCTGCCTCGCCGCGGCGGTGCCGCAGCTCGCCGAGGTGCACGGCTCGGTCGTGACGGTCGTCGATAACGGATCGACGGACGGATCGATCGCCGCGATCACGGCGACGCATCCCAACGCGCGCTTCATTCCGCTCGGCACGAACCGCGGCTTCACCGGCGGTCTCGCCGCCGCGCTCGCGACGTCGCGCGCACGGAACGTGGTCTTCCTCAACAACGACGCGGTCCCCGAGCCGGGATGGCTGGCGGCACTCACGCGCGCCATCGACGCGGCGCCGGACGACGTGGTCTCCGTCGGCGGCCGCATCATCAGCCTCGACGGAACGCAGATCGACTTCATCGGCGGCGCGATGACGTTCGACGGCCACGCGTTTCAGGAAGGCTTCCGGATGCCGATCGGGTCGCGCCCGGAACCGAAGGCGGGCGACGAGATCCTCTTTGCGTGCGGCGGCAACATGATCTCGCGGCGCGAGGCGCTCCTCGACCTCGGCGGCTTCGACGACGACTACTTCGCGTACCTCGAGGACGTCGATTTCGGCTGGCGCACCTGGATCGCGGGCCGCCGGGCGCTATTCGAGCCGCGCGCGACCGTCCGCCATGCCTCCAGCGCCACGAGCAATCGCCTCGGCGACTTCGAGCGCGGCGTCCTCTTCGAGCGCAACGCCCTGCAGACCGCGATCAAGAACTTCGAGAAGCTGCAGGAGAGCGCGTCGTCGATCCTTTTCACGTACCTGCACCGGCTCCATCACTACGCGACGACCCGCAACGCGAACGCGCAGGAGCTGACGCGCGAGCTCGGCACGCCGTCGACGCTTCCGCCGCGCGAGCGCGGGCTGCGGGGACGCGTGAAGCGCAAGGTTCGCGGAACGCCGCCGCTCGCCGCCATCGACGATCCTCTCACCGCGATGCAGTTCCGCGCCTTCGACTGGATCCTGCGCAACGAGGCGAAGCTCGCGGAGAAACGCGCTCGCGTGCAGGCGACGCGCAAACGGAGCGACCGCGAGATCTTCGAGCGCTTCCCGCTGCTCGTCGTGCCGACGTACCCCGGCGACGACACGCTGATGTCGACGCAGCTCTTCCGCATTCTTCGCGGCGAGCTGCCGTCGGTCGAGCGAACGCTCTCCGATATCATCGCGAGGTGACCCGGTTCCTTCGGCGATTCCTCGTCCGCGGTGTCTTCTGGCGGCAGTTTCTTCACTGGGCCGTCCTCAACATTCCGTTCTGGATGGAGCCGATGGTCATGTGCTGGTGGTCGATGTTTTTTCTCTTCTGGGGACCCGGCCGCCGCGGCGTGATGCGAAACCTGACCGCGATCTTCCCCGGCTCGACCGCGCCGGCGAACTTCTTCCGCACCTACCGCGTCTTCTGGAACTACGCCTGGACGATCACCGACAACGCACGCTTTCGCCTCCTACGCACGATTCCGCGGTGGGACTTCGAGCACCGCGAAAACTTCGAAGCGCTGCAATCGCACTCCGGCGGAGCGATCCTCCTCACCGCGCACATGGGCTCCTACGACCTCGGCGCCGCGTTGTTCGCGGAGCTGACGACCCGCCGCATCGTCATGGTTCGCGCGCCCGAGCTCGATCCCGAGACGCGTGAGTACGAAGAGCGCGTGCACGAGGAGAAGGGGGCGAACGGACTGCGCGTCGGCTTCAACACCACGGCAACCGACCTCGCGTTCGACCTGCTCGCCGCCGTGCAGAGCGGCGAGATCGTGGCGATCCAGGGCGACCGCGTGACGCCCGGCGTCGCGTCGGTCGAGACGACGCTGTTCGGAAAACGGACGAACGTGCCCGCGGGGCCGTTCGCGCTCGCGATGGCATCCCGCGCGCCGATCTTCCCGCTCTTCGTGATGCGGCGGGGACGGCGGCACTACTGCCTTCTCACCTGCGAGCCGATCATGGTGACGCGAACGTCGCGCGATCGCGATCACGACATCCGGCGCGGCGTCGACGAGTGGGTGCGCGCGCTCGAGTCGGCGATCCGCAATGGCTGGCAGCAATGGTTCGCGTTCGAGCCGTTCTCGGAGGAGCTAGCGGCGTGAACCGCTTCGCGCTCTTTCGTCCATTGCCGATCGACGAGAACTACATCCTTTCGTTCGTCGTGTGGCTCGTCGCAGGGTGCTATGTCTCTGCGCTGATCCCGAACGTCTTCGGCGTGCTGGTCGGCTTTCTTGCTGCTCCTTTCCTCCTGCAGATTCCGCTGTACGCGACGGCTCCGTTCTTCGCCGCGAACCGGCCGCATTACGAGGCGAACTCCCGGATCCTCTTCACCCTTCTGCTACTCGCTTCCGCGTGGCTCGCGGCGTCGCACTCATGGGTGCGGTTCGTCGCGTGGGGCTTCATCGCCCTCTTTGCGATCAACGTGATCGCGAAGCTGATCACCGAGCCGATCGCGCTTCTCGTTCCCACCAATGAGTGGCTCGGGCCCGTCGTCTCGCGCTTCGAGACAGAGGAAAAGCAGGTGTGGCTCACGATCGACGACGGCCCGACGGACGACACCCACGCGCTTCTCGATCTGCTCGATAAACGTCGCGTCCGAGCCACGTTCTTCGTCAAGGGGAAGCTCGCGACGCCGGAGCTGATCGCCGCGATCGTCGCCCGCGGCCACACGATCGGCAACCACACGCAGAACCACCCCTCCGGTACGTTCTGGTGCTCCTCGCGCGACACCACCGCCCGCGAGATCGACGACTGCGCCGCGAGGATTCCGCCAACGCCTCTCTTCCGCGCGCCGGTCGGCCACAAGAATCGCCACCTCAAAGGCCTTCTCGCGGAGCGCCACATGAAACTGATCGCGTTCAGCGCGCGCGCGTACGACGCCGTAGTCCGCGATCCGCGCAAGATCGCAAACACGATCGCGAAGCGTCTCGAGCCGGGCGCGATCGTCGTCCTCCACCAGGGCCGCGCCTGGTCGCTCGACGCGATCGCGCAGACGATCGACGCCATTCGCGAGCGCGGCTACTCGTTCGTCATCCCCTCTTTGTGAAGACGAAGAGGTAATTGTTGAACGGTGTCGCGCCCCACAGCGGCGTCACCTCGGCGTCGAAACCTTCGAACGCGCCGACGATCTGCTCGCGTGTCGGGAAGTGCAGCCGCTCCGCGCGAATCCAATGAATCCCGCGCGCGAACAGCTCGGCGGCGTACGTCGCGCGAAAGCGCCAGCTCCCGTCGGGCACCGCGTCGCGGATGATCGCGACGCC
>DASYSN010000511.1:0-3982 GCA_036003305.1 Thermoanaerobaculia bacterium | reverse complement strand
AGAAGACGCCGTCCTGCAGCACGCGATCGAGCTCGAAGTACGGCCGCACCTCTTCGTCGTTGACGTCGTAGTCGGCCTTGCGCACCTGCTCGGCGTAGTACTGCCAGTCCCACGGCTCGAGGTGGAAGTCGCCATGCTGTTCATCAATGAGCTTCTGCATGCGGGCCGCTTCGCCACTGGCTTTGGACGTGGCCGCCGGCACCATGTCGGTCATCAGTTTGACCGCGTTGGCGGGCGTCTTCGCCATCTGGTCGTCGAGGCCGAAGTCCGCGTAGGTCTTGAACCCGAGGAGCTTGGCGCGCTCGGCGCGGAGCTGAGCGAGGCGGGTGATGATCGCGGTGGTGTCGTTGTCGCCGCCATGGTCGCAGCGCATCATCGAGGCTTTGAAGAGGCGTTCGCGGAGCGCGCGGTTCTTCAGGTACGCCTGCGGCGGCTGCTGGGTGGTGTTCTGGAGCGTGAGCACCCACTTGCCTTCGAGGCCGCGGCTCTTCGCGGCGGCGGCCGCGGCGGCGATGTCGGCGGCGGGCAACCCGTCGAGCTCCTTCACGTCGTCGATGACGATGGCGGATTCGTTCGTGTCGGCGAGGACGCGCTTGCGGAAGTCGGTGCCGAGCTTCGACTGCTCCTTGTTGATCGCCTTCAGCTTCTCCTTGTCGGCGTCGGAGAGGAGCGCGCCGGCGCGGACGAAGTCGCGGTAGTAGCGCTCGACGAGCATCTTCTGCTCGCCTTTGAGCGACGCGCGCTCGTCGTAGATCGCCTTCACACGCGCGAAGAGTTTCGGGTTGAGGTAGATCGCGTCGCGGTGCGCGGCCCCCTTCGGCGCGAGCTCCGCCTGCACTTTCTGGAGCGTCGGGTTGGTGTTCGACTGCGAGACGGCGCCGAAGACGCGCTGCGCGCGCCGCAGCAGCGCACCCGACTTCTCCATCGCCTCGACGGTGTTGGCGAAGGTCGGCTTCGCTGGGTTGTTCGCGATCGCCTCGATCTCCGCCAGCTCCTCGGTCATCCCCTCTTCGATCGCGGGCTGGTAGTCGCTGTCCTTGATCTCGTTGAACGGAGGGGCGTGGAACGGGAGGGTCGATTCCTTGGCGAAGGGGTTGGTCGAGGCGAGGGCGGCGTAAAAGGCGATTGCAGCAAGGCTCATGGCGGCGGGAAAGATATAACGTTAGGCGCATGAATCGAGTGGTATCGCTTTTCGCGTTCGCCCTTCTTGCCTCCGCGGCGCTTGCGCAGAACACAGTCTCGGTCGACGCTACCGACTGCCGGCGCGGCATCTTTCACACGCATCTCACCATCGCGGCGAAAGCAGGTCCGCTCACGCTGGTGTATCCGAAGTGGATTCCGGGCGAGCACATGCCCACCGGGCCGATCACGCAGCTCGCCGGGCTGCATGTGAAAGCGAACGGCACGGAGCTCGCGTGGTCGCGCGATCTCGTCGATCCCTTCGCGTTTCACGTCGACGTCCCCGCGGGCGCCAGCTCAGTCGACGCCGACTTCGACTATCTGTCGCCCTCTTCCACGTTCGGTGGCGGCTACGGCGAGTCCGCCAACGCCACGCAGCACCTCGGCCTCATCCTCTTCAATCAGCTCGTGCTCTACCCGGCGGGAGCGCGCACGGACGACATCACGTTCAAAGCGTCGGTGCGGCTACCTGCGGGATGGAAGTTCGACACGGCGCTGCCGATCGCGTCGCTGGCGGCGGACCGCATCGACTTCCAGCAGGTCTCGCTCACGACGCTCGTCGACTCGCCAATCGTGGCGGGCGACTACCAGCGCATCGTGCCGGTCGGCGACATCGGCAACGACATGGGGAACGAGCATGTCACCATCACCGCCGACTCCGCATCCGCGCTCGGCATGAACGACGCGCGCATCGACAACGTCCGGCGCCTCGTCGCGGAGACGGACGCGCTCTTCGGCGCGCGCCACTACCGGCATTACACGTGGCTCGTCACGCTGAGCGACCTTCTCGAGCCGCAGGGTCTCGAACATCACGAGTCGACCGACATCCGGCAGGTCGAGAAGGGACTCACCGGCGCCGACGAGACGGCGCGCGCGATCACGATCCTCTCGCACGAGTTCGTCCACTCGTGGAACGGCAAGTACCGCCGTCCCGCGGGCCTCGCCACGCTCGACTATCAGGCGCCGATGATCGGCGAGCTGCTCTTCGTCTATGAAGGGATGACGCGCTACCTCGGCGATTTCGTGCTGAGCGCGCGCACCGGCATGCGGACGCCCGAGGAGGACCGCGAGTTCGCCGCGTACGTGGCGGGGAACCTCGACCACAACCGTCCCGGACGCAACTGGCGGCCGCTGGTGGACACGGCGGTCGGCGTCTCGGCGATGGGACTCGCGCCGAACGAGGAGGTCCCGTACCGCCGCGCTCTTGATTACTACGACGAGATGCTTCCGGTGTGGCTCGACGTCGACACGACGATTCGCGCGAAGACGAACGGCGCGAAATCGCTCGACGACTTCGCGAAGATTTTCTTCGGGCCACCGAGCACGATCCCGATGGTCAAACCGTACACGCTCGATGACGTCGCGGCGGCGCTGAATTCCGTCACTCCCAACGACTGGAAGGCGTTCATCCAGGCGCGGGTCTACCGCATCACGCCGCATCCTCCTCTAAACGCCTTCGAGCAGGCCGGGTGGCGGCTCGTCTGGAACGACACGCCCAACTGGTACGGGTCGCTCCGCGAGCGGCTCGGCAAGCAGACCGACGTCAGCTTCTCCCTCGGCATGTGGGTGAAGTCCGACGGCACGATCTCCGACGTCGTCTTCGGCTCGCCGGCCTACGCCGCCGGCCTGATGCCGGGCATGAAGGTGACGTCGGTGAACGGCCGCAAGTACGACGGCGACGTGCTGCGCGAGGAGATCCGCGCGGCGAAGACAAGCGCGAAGCCGATCGACGTCGTCGCCGAGCAGGCATCATTCTCCGGCACGTTCCACATCGACTATCACGATGGCGAGCGCCACCCGCACCTCGAGCGGATCGCCGACCGTCCCGACGTCCTCTCGGACATCATGCGGCCGCATGCGGTGGTGAAATGAAACGCGCACGCACCTTCCTCCTCGCGCTCCTCTTCGCTTGCGCCTCGACCTCGTCATACGATCCGAAGCCGATGAACCGAGCCGCGGAGAGTTACGTGAAGCTCGTCCTCGCGATGGGCGAGCATGATCCCGATTACGTCGACGCCTACTACGGACCGCCAGAGTGGCGCGCGTCGATGCGGGAGAAGAAGCCGTCGCTCGCCGAGATCCACCACGGCGCGACGGCGCTCCGTGACGAGTTGACGGCGATGGAGCCGCCGCACGACGCGATGGCGCGTCTGCGGCTGCAGTACCTCACGCGGCAGACCGAGGCGCTCATCGCGCGGGTCGAGATCCTCGAGGGGAAGAAGCTGAAGTTCGACGAGGAGTCGAAGGCGCTCTACGACGCGGTCGCGCCGCACAACAGCGAGGAGTATTTCGAAGGGCTGCTCCGCGATCTCGATCGCGAGCTACCCGGCAAGGGATCGCTCGCCACGCGCCTCGACGAGTTCAAGAAGGATTTCGTCATCCCGAAGAACAAGCTCGACGAGGTGTTCAAGGCGGCGATCGACGGCTGCCGGTCACGGACGCTGCAGCACCTCACGCTTCCGCCGGGCGAGAGTTTCACGGTCGAATACGTCACGAACAAGTCGTGGAGCGGCTACAACTGGTATCAGGGTCATTACAAGAGCCTGATCCAGGTCAACACCGACTTGCCGATCTACATCGACCGCGCGATCGATCTCGCGTGTCACGAAGGCTACCCCGGACATCACGTCTACAACTCGCTGCTCGAGAAGAATCTCGTGCGCGACCGCGGGTGGCAGGAGTTCTCGGTTTACCCGCTCTTCAGCCCGCAGTCGCTCATCGCCGAAGGAAGCGCGAATTACGGGATCGACATCGCGTTTCCGGGCAACGAGCGCGCGGAGTGGGAGAAGACGCATCTCTTCCC
>DASYSN010000510.1:0-11085 GCA_036003305.1 Thermoanaerobaculia bacterium | reverse complement strand
GCGCGAACATAGGGATGCGATCATTCCCGGCCAATGGCGCTCCTGCACCGAATCGGGAAGAAGGTTTTCTTCGGCCGCTTCCAGAAGAAGTGGCGGTGGCCGGCGGACGTGCCGCAGGACGGCTGGGAGCGCGTGCAGTTCAAGGCGCATAACGGCGCGCGGTTGGCAGCGGTCTTCGGCGCCGCGGAAGCCGGACAGGCGAGCGGCGCGGTCGTGCTGGCGCATCCGATGGGAGTCGCCGCGAAAGGGTTCTGGCTGAAGCACGGCCACGCCGGCCTCCTGCGCCGGAACGGATTCGACGTCCTGGCGTTCGATTTCAACGGCTTCGGCGAGAGTGAGTCGGCCGATTTCGATTACCCGGGCGACGCGGTGGCCGCGGGGGAGTATCTCCGGCAGCGTGTCGGCCATGACGCGATCGGCCTCGTCGGGGCGTCGTTCGGCGCCGGCTACGCGCTCTGCGCGATGTCGCGCGACGCGCATCCGTACCGCGCGGCGGTGCTGGAGGGGGCGTTCCCATCGCTGCCGTATTTTTGGCGTTCGTATCCGATCCCGCACTTCCTGTTGCGCGTATCGCAGTTCATGTATCCGTCGTTCGAGCGGAGGCTTCGGCCGATCCTCGCCGCCGCCGAGCTGAAGTCGCGGCCGCGCGTCCTTCTCGTCCACGGCGACGCCGATCAAGTCTCGCCGGTTTCGGTCGGCACGCAACTACAGCAGGCGATGTCCAACCGCGCCGACGCCGACCTGTGGATTGTTCCCGCCGCCCAGCACACCCTCGCATACGCCGCGCAACGCGACGAGTACGCACGCCGCGTGACCGACTTTCTGCGCCGGTCGCTGGGGAACCATTGATCAGACAATCCCTCGCCTTCGTCTCTCTCGTCGTCCGCGACTACGACGAGGCGCTCGACTTCTTCGTCGGGAAGCTCGGATTCGAGATTGTCGAGGACCGGGAGGTTCCGGAGCAGGCGAAGCGATGGGTGACGGTTTCGCCGCCCGGTGCAACGGAGTCGAGGCTATTGCTGGCGCGGGCATCGACGCCGGAGCAGGAATCCCGCATCGGCACCCAGACCGGCGGCCGCGTCTTTCTCTTCCTCGCGACCGACGACTTCCATCGCGACTACGAGCGGTATCGCGCGGCCGGAATCGAATTCGTCCGGCCGCCGAAGGAAGAGCCGTATGGAACGGTCGCGGTGTTCAAGGATCTTTACGGCAATCTGTGGGATCTCGTGCAATTCGCTCCGGACGGAGATCGATCATGAGAAGACTCATCTTCGCGATCCTCGCGATCGCGGTGCCGCTTTCGGCGCAGTGGAAACAGAATGGAAAACCGGTTGCGGATGAACCGTGGCGAAAGTCGGCAGGGGCATTCGGAGCGATGCTGCTCCTGAGCGACCGCCCCGCCGAATTCGTCGACCAGTGGAAACGGCCTGAGAATCCTGAAATCCACACGACAGCGACGGCCGAACGTGGACGTCCGATCGGTGCGTTCGTGATCTTCCACCAATGCAAGGAGGTCGACGGAGCGTGCAAATGCAACGTCGACTTCACCATCCTCCGGCCCGACGGAACCGTCTACGGCAAACGGGAAGGGATCGAGATGTGGAACGGCCCCGCGCCGCCCGGTGAAAACCTGCAGTTGGGGAGGGCCAGCTTCGGCGTCGACATCGAGCCTGACGATCCGGCCGGCAAGTACACCGTCAAGGCAACCGTCCGCGATCTGAACGCCGCGGCGACCGTCGATCTCGTCCAGTCGTTCACCGTCGCGCCGCGCAAGAAGGTGACCGAGATTTCCGGCTCGAACGTAGAAGAATTCATGAACACCTACTATCGCTCGCCCCATCCGGAGCTGGTGCTCTCGATGATCCGGTACATGGGGCGGGCGGGCGTGCCGGCAACCGAGGATCACGCGGCACCGATCATCGGGTTCCTCGCGGAGGTGTTTACGCAGAATCCGATGATGACGGCGCAGTGGAGGGCGGCCGCGGCGGAGACGACCGGATTGACGAAGCGCGTCCTTTCTGCCGCGTTCGGCGTTTCACGTGACCTCTCGTTTGTGACCAGGTTCGACCCGCAGGCCGCCGGTCCGGACGGTAACGATCTCTGCTGGGGGGCGTACTTCGCAAGCGGAAAACCCGAGTACGTGCGTGCGCTGGTGCAGAGGCTCGCGTATTTATCCGAGCGAAAATCGCTGAAGCTCTATCTCACTGCCGCGTCGGCGCAATGGTCGCTCGCGAGCAATGCGCGCCAGCACGTCGGTGTCCGCCGCATTCTCGATCAGGAGCATGAGACAGCGTCACCGCAGATCCGCGCAGCGATCGAAGAGACGGTGGAGACGGATCCGGCTTCGCTTCGAGAGTCGTTCACGAAAATCATCCGCCAGCAGCACGACGCGAAGATCTGGTAGCGCACACCTTGTCCTAGGGCGACATCAGGGAATCTCGCCCGCTCGTCCCTCTCACTCCCAAAGCCGGTACTTTCGCAGGCGCCGGCGAAACAACGAGGGGGAGAGATGAGCGTGATACTCGAATTTCGCCCGGAAGCCGGTCACCGGTTGGCTGATGCCGTCGAGCGTTTCCTTGGACTGGAGCGTGGGTCGCGCTCCATTTCAGGGGACCGGCTCTACCACGAAGTACTGTCGTCCGTTCACGAGCTCTGTGCCGCGATCGTCGAGTGCGAGGCGGAGAACATGACTCGGGAGCAGATCGTCGAGATGCTGCAGCCGGTGCGCGACGTCCACGCCCGCTCGCCGTTCGTCGAGCGGTTGCAGAAGTGGCCCGAGGGGTATGCGGGCGACTTCAAGACCGTCGAGTACATCTGCAACGCGTGCAACCAGGCGCCGGAGAACTCGATCGAGTACTTCTGCGAGCAGTACGCGCTGACGCGTGCCATCGCGCAGCAGCATCGGAACAAAGTGCAGATCCAGGCGGCGCGGATCCTCCGCGCCATGCTCGAGAAGCCGCGCGAGTCGAAGATCCTCTCGATCGCGTGCGGAAGCTGCCCGGACCTCCGCTCGATCCCGAAACTCGAGTCGATCGCCGGAGAGATCTGGCTCAATGACGCCGACCGCAACGCGCTCGACTTCGCGCAGGAGAAGCTCGACTGCGTGCGCGAGAAGCTGAATGTCATCCACGGCCGTGTTCCGCGCGCGACGCTGAAGATCGATCAGCAGTTCGACCTCGTCATGGCGGGCGGCCTCTTCGACTACCTGCCGGAGAACCACGCGATCTATCTCATCCGCGACATCACCACGCGCCTTCTCGCGCCGGGCGGCACGTTCTTCTTCACGAACATCGCGCGCGGCAATCCGTACCGGCCGCTGATCGAATACTTCGGCAACTGGAAGCTCATCGAGCGCACGGAGGAGGAGATCGTCGATTACTGCATGAAGGCGGGCGTGAAGCTGGAAGCAATCCGTGTCACGCGGGAGGCGACGGGGTTGACGTTCATCATCGAGATAGAAAACGTGTGATAAACATGCGCGCCTATGCGCGCACGACTCGTCGCCCTGACTCTGTCCGCAGTCGCCGCTCTCTCCCTCGCCGCCGCAACCCCCGACGCCTCGATGCTGAAAGGCATGTCGTGGCGTGAGGTCGGACCGTATCGCGGCGGCCGTGCTGACGCGGTCGCCGGCATCCCCGATCAGCCGGAGACGTACTACTTCGGCTCGACCGGCGGCGGGGTCTGGAAGACCACCGACGGCGGTCAGACGTGGAGGAGCGTCAGCGACGGCTTCTTCGGCGGCTCCATCGGCGCGGTCGCCGTCGCGCCGAGCGATCCGGCGGTCGTCTACGTCGGCGCCGGCGAGGAGACGATCCGCGGAAACGTCTCGCACGGCGACGGCATGTGGAAGTCGACCGACGCCGGCAAGACGTGGAAGCACATCGGCCTCGAAGACTCGCGCCACATCTCCCGCATCCGCGTCCACCCGAACAACCCCGATCTCGTCTACGTCGCGGCGATGGGCCACGCGTTCGGGCCGAGCGAGCAGCGCGGCGTGTTCCGCTCGAAGGACGGCGGCAAGACGTGGGAGCGCGTGCTCTACGTGAATCGCGACGCCGGCGCGGTCGACCTGACGTTCGACCCATCGAACCCGCGCATCCTCTACGCCTCGACCTGGCGCTTCCGGCGCTCGCCGTACTCGTTCGAGAGCGGCGGCGAAGGCTCCGCGCTCTGGAAGTCGACCGACGGCGGCGACAACTGGCAGGAGCTCTCGCGCAACAAAGGCATGCCCAAAGGCACCCTCGGCATCATCGGCGTCAGCGTCTCGCCGACGAATCCGCAGAACGTCTACGCGATCGTCGAGGCGAAGGACGGCGGCGTCTACCGCTCGCGCGACGCCGGCGAGACGTGGGCGAAGGTCTCCACCGACAGCGACCTGCGCCAGCGCGCCTGGTACTACACCCGGATCTACGCCGACCCGAAGGACGAAGACACCGCGTACGTCGTCAACGTCGGATTCCACAAGACGAAGGACGGCGGCAAGACCTGGTCGCGCATCCGGACGCCGCACGGCGACAACCACGACCTCTGGATCGCGCCGAACGACCCGAACCGGATGATCGAGGCGAACGACGGCGGCGTGAACGTCACGACCGACGGCGGCGACAGTTGGACGACGGAGAACAACCAGCCGACCGCGCAGTTCTACCGCGTCTCGGTCGACACCGATTTCCCGTACCGCCTCCTCGGCCCGCAGCAGGACAACTCGGCGGTGCGCATCCGCCACCGAACGAACGGCTTCTCCATCGGCATGCGCGATTGGGAAGTGACCGCGGGCGGCGAGTCGGGCTACATCGTCGCCGATCCGAAGAATCCGGACATCGTCTACGGCGGCTCGTACGGCGGGCTGCTCACGGTCGTGAACCACAGGACCGGCGAGGTCCGAGACGTGAACCCGTGGCCGGACAATCCGATGGGGTGGGGCGCCGCCGACATCAAGCAGCGCTTTCAGTGGAACTTCCCGATCTTCTTCTCGCCGAACGACCCGAAGAAGATCTACGCCGCATCGCAGTACCTGATGCAATCGACCAACGGCGGATCGAGCTGGCAGACGATCAGCCCCGATCTGACGCGCAACGACAAGTCGAAAGGCGCGCCGACCGGCGGTCCGATCACGAAGGACAACACCTCGGTCGAGTACTACAGCACGATCTTCTACGCCGCCGAGTCGCCGGTCGAGCCGGGCGTGCTCTGGGTCGGCTCCGACGACGGACTGATTCACGTGTCGCGCGACGGCGGCGGCCACTGGGACAACGTCACGCCGCCGAAGTCGATCCTGCCCGAATGGATCATGATCAACGAGATCGACGCGAGCCCCTTCGACAAGGGGACGGCGTACGTCGCGGCGACGATGTACAAGTCCGACGACTTCCACCCGTACCTCTACAAGACGAATGACTACGGGAAGACCTGGACGAAGATCGTCGAAGGGATTCCGAACAACGACTTCACGCGCGTCATCCGCTCCGACACGAAGCGCAAAGGGCTGCTCTTCGCCGGCACCGAGCATGCGGTGTTCGTCTCGTTCGACGACGGTGCGCACTGGGAGTCGCTCCAGTACAAGCTGCCGACCACGCCGATCAGCGACCTGCTCGTGCACGAGGAGTCGCTGATCGCGGCGACGAATGGACGCGGCTTCTGGATGCTCGACGACATCGAGCCGCTGCGCCAGCTCACGCCGGAAGTGGCGTCGAAGTCGGTGTACCTCTTCACTCCGGCGATGACGTGGCGGATGGAGGGCGGCGGACGCCGCGGTGGCGGCGGACGAGGCCCTGCAGCGACGGAAGGTCAGAATCCGCCCAACGGCGTGATCGTCGACTACATCGTCAACGCGAAGCCGAAGACGAAGGTCTCGCTCGCGTTCCTCGGCGCCGACGGCAAGGTCATTCGCGAGTTCAAGGGCGAAGTGCAGCCCGAGGCCGCGAAACCCGCGCAAGCGACAGGTGTGGCGCCGGCGCCCTCGCCGGCGAAAGAAGAAGCCCCTAAAGAAGCCGTGAAGTCCGAGGGCGGACGGGCCGAGGCGCAGCCCTCGGAGCAGGCCGAGGCGCGCGAAGAAGAAGACGAGTTCCGTCCCGGCGGCCAGAACGACAAGCTCACCGACGTCGTCAGCGGTCACAATCGTTTCTCCTGGGACCTCCGGATGCCGGACGCGAAGAAGTTCCCCGGCATGATCCTTTGGGCCGGCGGCACGACCGGGATGCGCGTGCTCCCCGGGACCTACACGGCGAAACTGACGGTCGGCGAGCAGTCGATGACCGCACCGTTCGAAGTGCGGCAGGACCCGCGCACGACCGTCAGCGCCGCCGACCTGAAGGCGCAGTTTGACTTCGTTACGTCAACGCTGGCGAAACTCTCCGAGGTCAACGAGCAGATCATCAAGATCCGCGACGTCCGGAAGCAGCTCACCGATGTGAAGAAGCGCGTCGGAAGCGCGAAAGAGTCGAAGCCGATCGTCGACGCGGCGAATGATCTCGACAAGAAGATGACCGCGGTGGAAGAGGCGCTGTACCAGACGAAGAACCACAGTCCCGAGGACCCGCTGAATTTCCCGATCAAGCTGAATGACAAACTCGCGGGCGTCGCCGACTCGGCGGCGACGGGCGCGTGGGCGCCGACCGCGCAGCAGATTGCCGTCCGCGACGAGCTCGTGCCGCAGATCGACGCCCAGCTCGCGAAGCTGAAAGCGATCTGGGATACGGACCTTCCGGCGTTCAATAAGCTGGCGGCAACCGTGCCGGCCGTGAACGTAAAGGTTCCTACTCCGTCATCCTGAGCCGGCGCAGCGCGGCGAAGGATCTCCTGCGAATCGGGAGATCCTTCGCCGTCTACGCGGCTCAGGATGACAGCGTCATCCACTCGCCGCCGCGCGCGTGCGATGCGCGCGCGGCGTCGAGGATGCGTTGTTGTGCGAGGCCGTCCTCGAACGTTGCCGCCGGCGCGAGAGCGGTGCGGTCGCCGTCGTCGAGTGCGCGTTTGAGCGCGCGGCCGAGGTGCAGCGTCCCGCTGCCGAACGCGCCGCCGGTCGTGTTGCCGGGACGTTTGACGAGATCATTCCCCGCAATGCGCGTCCCGTTCCGGAGCAGCTCTTCGTTGACGAGCCGCAGAGCCGCCTTCTCGCCGTAAATCGTGATCGTCGACGGTTCATCGGACCCCGACGCGATCGCGCTGAGGCTCATGAAGGCGACCGAGCCGCTGCTCAGACGGAGGTTGATGAGCGACAGGTCGTCGGAGGTGACCTCGCGGCCGGAGCGTTCCTTGATCACCGTTTCGAGCGTCGCCTGCACGGCGACGACCTCTTCGCCGGTGAGATACCGGATCGCGTCGGCGAAGTGCGAACCGACCGCGCCGAGGACGCCGCCGAGCTGCTCCGCGTCGCTCCACCAGTTCCAGCCGCGCGACCGATCGCCGCGGCTCGCGCTGCAGTAACGCGTCTCGATGTAGCGGATGCCGCCGAGGTTGCGGACCTCTTCGCGCGCCGCGAGGAACGACGGCGTGAAGCGGAGCTCGTGATCGATGAGTGCAAGCTGGTTCGGATGTGCACGAGCGACCTCCACCATTCGCGTCGCCTCCGCGGCGTCGCGCGCGGTCGGCTTCTCGCTGAGCACGTGCTTTCCCGCCTCGAGCGCGGCGATTGCCATCTCCGCGTGCTGCAGCGGCGGGACGGTGATCGAGATCAGATCGGCGTCGCTGTTGATCAGCTCGCGCCAGTCGCGGTCGTGTCCCGCAACCGCGATGACGTCGAGCCCGGCTTCCTGAAACGTCGGTCCTTGTACGCGGCTGCCCCAGCCTCTTCCGATGATGGCGACCTTGGCCATTTGGCAACTCCTTTGCGAAAGAGTGATGTATGCAGCCCGAGCGCCGCAAGCACATTCGTATCCTCACTCTCAAGAACTTCTGGCGTGCCGCGCTCGTCTGCGTGCTGGCTCTCGCCGCCGCGAATGTCATCTCGGAATTCCGCGCGCCGCACCACGGAGAATACGGCCGCCTGACCATCCGCGCCACACCGAGGCCCGTCGTCAGCGACCATGTCAC
This sequence comes from Thermoanaerobaculia bacterium, assembly GCA_036003305.1. Classification (GTDB taxonomy): domain Bacteria; phylum Acidobacteriota; class Thermoanaerobaculia; order Gp7-AA8; family Gp7-AA8; genus DASXHZ01. Next base: position 3,054 of record DASYSN010000510.1, on the reverse strand, counting down.
CATCGTTGGCGGCCCCGACGGAATCCATGTCGAGACGACCCAACGCAACGCCGCTCCGAAGCTCTCGGGCGGCATCTTCCGCCAGTAAACTACGCGCCGCATGACCGACATTACGTTCGGCACCGACGGCTGGCGAGCCGTCATCGCCGATGGATTCACATTCGACAGCGTGAAGCGGGTCGCCGCCGCGATCGGCGTCGCGGCGCGCACGCTCGAGCCGCCCGACGGGATCGACCGCGACGCGCTGATCGTCGGCTTCGACCGGCGGTTCCTCTCCCGCGAGTTCGCCGTGCTCGTTGCCGAGACACTCCGTGACGGCGGCTGGAGCGTCCTTCTCTCCGACCGCCCGACACCGTCGCAGAACATCTCGTTCACCGCCTTCCACCGGAAGGTCCTCGGCGGCGTGGTCGTCACCGCGAGCCACAATCCGGCAAAGTACAACGGCCTGAAGTTCAAGGCGTGGTACGGCGGCTCGGCACTCCCCGAGATGTACGCCGCGATTGCGAAGAACCTCGGCAACTCCGATCGTCGCGAGGGCGGGAGCATCGCCGAGGAGAACATCCTCGACGACTACCTCGATGCCGTTCGCGCGCAACTCGACCTCGCGCTCATCCGGAACGCACGCCTCGCCATCCTCCACGATCCGATTCACGGCGTCTCAGCGTCCCTCCCGTCCCGCATCCTCGGCATCGACTACGTCGGCAACGCCCGCATCCTCAACCGCGACACCCACCCGATCGACGCGACCCTTGTCGACGGCATCCGCGGCGAGGTGAATGCGTCATTCGGCGGCGTCAATCCGGAGCCGATCGCCGAGAACCTCGGCGCCTCGCGCAACGTGATGCTCAGCGGCCACTACGACCTCGCCATCTGCAACGACGGCGACGCCGACCGCCTCGGCATCCTCGACGAGCGCGGCGACTTCGTCTCGCCGCAGAAGATCATCGCCCTCCTCGCGCTCTACCTCGTCCGCGACAAGAAGATGCGCGGCGAGATCGTGAAGACCTTCTCGACCTCGCGCCTCGTCGAGAAAGTCGCGAAGGCCCTCGGCGCCACGCTCCACGAGACTCCGATCGGCTTCAAGTACGTCGCCGACCTCATGCTCTCGCGCGACATCCTCATCGGCGGCGAAGAGAGCGGCGGCATCGGCTTCGGCCACTTCCTCCCCGAGCGCGACGGCATCCTCTCCGGCCTCATGGTCGCCGAATGCGTCGCCCACCACGCCCGCCCGCTCTCCGAAATCATCGCCCAAATGGAACAAGAGTTCGGCGCCCTCGCGTACGACCGGCGGGACCTGAGTCGCCCAATGAAGCAGTGCGCCAGGTTGATCGACCGAGTTCGCACCGGCGAGCTTAACGACGCCTTCGCCGTCCCCTTCGCCAATCGCGAAGAGAAAGACGGCGTGAAAATGAACTTCACCGACGGCTCCTGGATCCTCTTCCGCAAGAGCGGCACGGAGCCGATCATCCGGATTTACGCGGAGGCGCCATCGCTGGACACCGTGCAGGGAATGCTGGATGTCGCGGTGGGGGAGCTCGACTCATAGAAGAGGGGAGAGCGGAGAAGGGAGAGCGGAGAGGGTGGATCAGGATGCGAAGTGCTTCAGCATCCCGTTCAGCATTCGCGTCACCTCGATGGCTGCGGCTTCGAGTGCTTCGGTCTTGCTCGGTGTCAAATATTCGAGATCGCCAGAGACGACGATTTGGGCTTCGAGCTCCATCGCCGACCCGCGCGCGATCGTGAGGAAGTGAGCACAGTCGCGACGAGAGCGGCGGCCCTGCCCTTCGGCGATGTTGCTGAGTATCGAGATCGAAGCGCGTCGCATCTGCTGCGCCAGGCCGAACACTTCGACCTGAGGAAACCGCGACGTCTCTCGATAGACGAAGCGAGCAAGCTCGCGCGCCTTTTGCCACACGAGTAGGCTTCGGTAATTGCTAGGTGTTGTCATTCGTGGTCGGTGCCGAATGACGTGAACGACAGAAATGTGCGGGCGAGGAATGATACCTCGGTCAGATCCTCTCCCGTCTCCCATCTCCGCTCTCCCATCTCCCCTCTGCTAGGATTCGAACCCGATGCAGCCGGAAACCCAGCCGAAAACCTCCTTCACCCGCGAGTCCATCCTCGACGACTACCGTGTCGCGTTCCGGTCGCGGCAGGCGAGCTTGATTGGGCGGCGCGAGGTGCTGACGGGGAAGGCGAAGTTCGGGATCTTTGGGGACGGGAAGGAAGTGGCGCAGGTGGCGCTGGCGCGGGCGTTCCGGAAGGGCGACTGGCGCTCGGGGTACTACCGCGACCAGACGCTCGTTTTCTCTCTCGGCATCGGGACGCTCGACGAGTTCTTCGCGCAGCTTTACGCCGACACGGACCGCGATCCGTGGTCGGGCGGGCGCTCGATGAACGCGCACTTCGCGTCGCGGATCATCGACGAGCGGGGCAAGTGGAAGTCGCAGACGAACGCGTACAACACGAGCGCGGATGTTTCGCCCACCGGCTCGCAGATGCCGCGCCTCGTCGGCCTCGGGTGGGCGTCGAAGCTGTACCGCGAGATCGACGAGCTTAAGTCGCTGACGCAGTTCTCGAACAACGGCGACGAGATCGCGTGGGGCACCATCGGCAACGCGAGCTGCGCGGAAGGGATGTTCTGGGAGTCGCTCAACGCGGCGGGGGTCATCGGCATCCCGATGGTCGTCTCGATCTGGGACGACGGGTTCGGCATCTCGGTCCCGAACGAATTCCAGATCACGAAGAGCAACCTCTCGGAGCTGCTGAAAGGCTTCCAGCGCGAGCGCGGGAGCAAGCAGGGCTTCGACATTTATACCGTCAAAGGTTGGGACTATCCGGCACTTTGCGAGACGTACGTCGCCGCGTCGTCTATCGTCCGGATGGAGCACGTCCCCGCGATCATCCACGTCATCGAGGTGACGCAGCCGCAGGGGCACTCCACGTCGGGGAGCCACGAGCGCTACAAGACGAAAGACCGCCTCGACTGGGAAGTCGAATTCGACTGCATCAGGAAGATGCGCGACTGGATGATCGGGCAGGGGATCGCCAGCG
>DASYSN010000509.1:0-11597 GCA_036003305.1 Thermoanaerobaculia bacterium | reverse complement strand
GCCGCGATCCGCAGGCTCGCGGCCGAAGCGGGCATGGACGCGCCGCAGATCACGGCCGCCGTGCGGACCGGCGACACGACCTCGAGCGAGCGCGCGGCGATGATCCGGACGCCGCCGCACATCCTCGTCACGACGCCGGAGTCGCTCTACCTCCTCCTCACCGCGGAGCGCAGCCGCGAGATGTTGCGGACGGTCCGCACCGTCATCGTCGACGAGATCCATGCGGTCATCGGAACGCGCCGCGGCGCGCACCTCGCGCTCACGCTCGAACGCCTGCAGCGCGTCGCCGAACGCCCCCTCCTCCGCCTCGGCCTTTCCGCGACGCAGAAGCCGATCGCGGAGGTCGCGAAGTATCTACTCGGCGTAGACGGCGGCGAATGCGCCATCGTCGACGAAGGGCATCACCGCACGATGGACCTCGGCGTCGAGATGCCGCGATCGCTCCTCGAAGCGGTCATGTCGCACGAGGTGTGGGAGGAGTACTACGACCGTCTCACGGCGCTGATCCACGAGCACCGCACGACGCTGATCTTCGTCAACACGCGCCGTATGGCCGAGCGCGTTGCGCGGCACCTCTCCGACCGCCTCGGCGCCGACGCGGTCACCGCGCATCACGGAAGTCTCTCGAAGGAGAACCGGCTCGACGCGGAGTCGCGGCTGAAGGCGGGGCGACTGAAGGCGCTCGTCGCGACGGCGTCGCTGGAGCTGGGCATCGACATCGGTCACGTCGATCTCGTCTGCCAGATCGGATCGCCGCATCGCATCGCGACGTTCCTGCAGCGCGTCGGCCGGTCGGGACACACCGTCTCCGGCATGCCGAAAGGGCGGATCTTTCCCGGCTCGCGCGACGACCTCTTCGAGTGCGCGGCGCTGCTGCGGGCCGTGCATCGCGGCGAGCTCGATCGCATCGTGATGCAGGAGCGACCACTCGACGTCCTCGCGCAGCAGATCGTGGCGGAGAGCGCGTGCTGCGACTACTCGGAAGACGAGCTGTTCGCGCTCGTGCGCCGCGCGTGGCCGTATCGCGAGCTGAGTCGCGACGATTTCAACGCCGTGCTCGCGATGCTGTCCGACGGTTTCGCAACGCGACGCGGGCGGCGCAGCGCGCTGGTCCATCGCGATGAGGTGAATGGGAACGTGCGTGGGCGTCGCGGCGCGCGGATGCTCGCGATCACTTCCGGCGGCGCGATTCCGGAAGTCGCCGACTATCGCGTGGTGCTCGAACCGGAGGAGACCTTCATCGGCACGATCAACGAGGACTTCGCGATCGAGAGCACCGCGGGCGACATCTTCCAACTCGGCAACATGTCGTGGCAGATCCTGCAGGTCGGCGCCGGCACCGTGCGCGTGTCGGACGCAAAGGGAGCGCCGCCAACGATCCCCTTCTGGCTCGGCGAAGCACCGGCGCGCAGCGACGAGCTGTCTCGCGCCGTGAGCGATTTGCGACGGGACATCGATGCCCATCTCGAAGTCGAGTGGCTCGTCGCCGAAACCGGAATCCCGAAGAACGCGGCCGAGGAGATCGTCGCGTACTTGAAGGACGCAAAGCAGGTCCTCGGCGTACTCCCGACGCAGGAGACGCTCGTGCTCGAGCGCTTCTTCGACGAGTCGGGCGGGATGCAGCTCGTGCTGCACGCGCCGTTCGGGAGCCGCATCAACAAGGCGTGGGGGCTCGCACTGCGGAAGCGCTTCTGCCGGCAGTTCAACTTCGAGCTGCAGGCGGCGGCAACTGAGGACGGCATCCTGCTCTCGCTCGGGCCGCAGCATTCGTTCCCGCTCGCGGACGTCTTCCGCTACCTTCACCCGGCGACGACGCGCGACGTCCTGGTGCAGGCGTTCCTCGCCGCGCCGGTCTTCCAGACGCGCTGGCGCTGGAACACGACGATCTCGCTCGCCGTGCCGCGCAACCGCAGCGGACGCAAGGTTCCGGCGCCGTTGCAGCGGATGCTCGCCGACGATCTGATGGCTGCCGTGTTTCCCGACGCGGCGGCGTGTCCGGAGAATCTGCCAGGCGATCGCGAGCTGCCCGACCATCCGCTCGTGAATCAGGTCGTGCGCGACTGCCTCGAGGAGGCGATGGACTTCGACGGCCTCATCGCCGTTCTCGAAAAGATTCATCGCGGCGAGCTGCGGCTGGTCGCCTGCGACACGCCGGAGCCGTCGCCGCTCGCCGCTGAGATCCTGAACGCGAAGCCCTACGCGTTCCTCGACGACGCGCCGCTCGAGGAGCGGAGGTCGCACGCCGTGGCGACGCGACGCGCGAGCGATCCGAACAGTGTCGACGAGATGGGACGTCTCGATGCGGCGGCGATCGATCGCGTTCGCGAAGAGGTGCGCCCCGATCCGCGCGACGCCGACGAACTGCACGACACGTTGCTGACCGCCGGCTTTCTAACGGATGACGAGGCCGCGGAGCTTCCGCGGGAGCTGTTCGAGCAGTTGGCCGCCTCGCGGCGGGCGGCGCTCGTCAACCATATCTGGATCGCCGCCGAGCGCCTGCCGGAATTGTTCGCGATCCATCAGGTCTCGGCCGCGATCGCACCGCCCGCGTCGCGCCTCTCGCGCACCTGGACGCGCGAAGAAGCGATCGTCGAGTTGTTCCGCGGCAGGCTGACGATCCTCGGCCCGACGACGGCACGCGATCTCGCCGCGTCGCTCGCGATCACGGAGTCGGACGCCGATCTCGCGCTGCTTGCGCTCGAGTCCGAGGGTGTCGTGCTCCGCGGCAGATTCGAGAATCCGCAACAGCTCGAGTGGTGCGACCGTCGCCTGCTGGCGCGCATCCATCGATACACCCTCGGGCGGTTACGCGCCGAGATCGAGCCGGTCAGCGCCGCCGATTTCCAACGATTCCTCTTCGCGTGGCAGCATGTCTCGACTCCACTCGTCGGGCCGGACGGACTGCGCAAAGTCGTCGAGCAGCTCGACGGGTACGAGGTCGCGGCGCAGACGTGGGAGCGGAACGTCTTCCCATCACGGATCGAGCGCTATCAAGGATCGCTTCTCGACATGCTCTGCCTCTCAGGCGAAGTCGGATGGGCAAAGCGAGGCGGCGTCGTGCTGTTCCGCCGTGAGCACGCCGGCGTATGGCTCTCCGAAGTGACGCCGGAACTGAGCGACGCGGCGCGTGCGCTGTTCGAACGGCTGCGCAGCGACGGAGCGCAGTTCCTCTGCCGCAACGACGCGCTGGAAGAGCTCATCGATGCCGGCCTCGTGACGTCTGACGGCTTCCTCGGCCGCGGCGGCCGCTGGTCGATCGTTCCGGCGCCGCAGCCCGATGTGCAGCTTCAGGCGTGGACGCTGCTGCGGCGATACGGCGTCGTCTTCCGCCGTCTCGCCGCCCGCGAACCGAACGCCGCGCCGTGGCGCGATCTCGCGCGCGAGCTGCGCCGTCTCGAAGCGCGCGGCGAGATTCGCGGAGGGCGATTCGTCCACGGCATGTCCGGCGAACAGTTCGCGCTGCCGGATGCGGTTGAGCGTCTCCGCGAGATCCGGCGCCAGGGAGCCGACGCGAACGTGATCGTCATCAGCGCCGCCGATCCGCTCAACCTCACCGGCATCCTGGTCTCGGGCGAACGCATTCGCGCGATTCCGTCGAACCGCATTGCGTACCGCGACGGCGTTGCGGTTTCCGTCATGGAAGGCGACTACCTCCGCCCGCTCAGCGAGATCGATGACGCGAGCGCGTTGCACGTTGCGTCCGCGCTCGCGGGACGGCGGGTGTCGGTCGCCAGCGGCTTCGTCGGGCGTGCTTAACGGTTCACCACAGAGACACAGAGGACACGGAGGTTTTTTTGAAAGAATCTCCGGGAACCGATGAAGCGCGCATTCATTTGCCTCCTTCTCGCAGCGGCGCCATTCGCGCGCGCGGCGAACTGGCCGAACCGGCCGTTGCTGCACGCCGTTCGCGCGACGTCGCCGGTCGTCATCGACGGCGATCTGTCGGACGCCGCGTGGCAGGCGGCGCCGGAGTTCACCGACTTCACGCAGCACGACCCCGAGGACGGGAAGCCGTCGACGATGCCGACGAGCGTCCGGATCGTTTACGACGGCAAGGCGATCTACTTCGGCGTCAAAATGGTCGACGACCACCGCCCGACGGCGCTCCTGGCGCGGCGCGACGCTTTCGTGAACGGCGACTTCCTCTCGATCAACATCGACTCGCAGCACGACCGCCTCTCCGGAAACGCGTTCACCGTCACGCCGGCGGGGGAGCAGGGCGATACGGTGCTCTACAACGACATCGGCGAAGATCCGAGCTGGGACGGCGTCTGGGAATCGGCGGTGAAGATCGTCCCGGACGGCTGGATCGCCGAGGTGCGGATCCCGTTTTCGCAGCTCCGTTTTCCCGACCGCGAGCACCAGGTGTGGGGCATCAACATCACGCGGCGGACCATACGGCTCCAGGAGACGGTGCGGATCGTCAACACGCCGAAAGGGAGCATCGGGTTCGTCTCGCACTTCGCCGACCTCGACGGCATCGACGGAATCCATCGCGGAAAGCCGCTCGAGCTCGTGCCGTACGGCGTGGCGCGTTCCGACGTCCGCTCGCGATTCGATCGCACCGATCCATTCCTGCAGTCGACGAAAGAGAAGATCGACGGAGGGCTCGACCTCAAGTACGCGCTCACGTCGACGCTGACGCTCACCGGCACCGTGAACCCCGATTTCGGCCAGGTGGAGGTCGACCCCGCGGTCGTGAACCTGACGCAGTTCGAGACGTTCTATCCCGAGAAGAGGCCGTTCTTCACCGAAGGATTCCAGATCTTCAGCTTCGGCGACTCGCCCGCGCCGGAGCATTGGAACTTCACGTCCGTGCCGACGTTCTTCTATTCGCGCCGCATCGGCCGTGCGCCGCAGGGCGTCGTCAACGCGGACTTTGTCGACGAGCCGACGGAGACCACCATCCTCGGCGCCGCGAAGGTGACGGGGAAAGTCGGGAAGTCGACGATCGGCGTGCTCGACGCGCTCACCGATAACGAGACCGCGCGCTTCATGATCGGACCGCTGCAGCAGCGCCAGGTCGTCGAGCCGATGTCGAACTATTTCGTCACGCGCGACACGCGCGACATCGGAACCAACTCGCGTGTCGGCATCATGGTGACGTCGGTCGACCGCCGGTTGCCGAACGAGCTCTCGTATCTCCGCAATCGCGCCGAGATGGTCGGCGTCGATGGGTACAGCGGAACGAAGAACAACGACTGGATCTTCGAGTGGTTCGCGGCGGAATCGCATCTCGCCGGCAGCGCCGAGTCGATCACCGACGCGCAGAATTCGCCGTCGCGCTACTACGACCGTCCTGACGCGACCTCGTTTCACCTCGACCCGACGCGTACGTCGCTGGGCGGCTGGGCGGGGAAGGCGATGCTGTCGAAGGCGACGGGACTCTGGCGCGCGATCGCCGAGGTGCAGACGTACTCGCCGGGCTTCGAGACGAACGACGTCGGTTTCATGACGCGCACCGACACGATCTCGAGCCACGTCGTCGTCCACTACGACAACGATCACCCGACCGAGCATTTTCGCGAGAAGCACGTCTGGTTCGGCGCGTGGTCGAACCAGAACTTCGATCGCGATGGGCTCGGACGCGGCGTCTTCGTCCAGCACGAGGGAATCCTCTCGAATTACTGGAACTACGAGGGGAACCTGTTCCTCTCACCCGGCGTCCTCGACGACCGGCTCACGCGCGGCGGTCCGCTCGTGCGTACCACGCGCTCGTGGGACAGCACGGAGTCCCTCGGCAGCGACAACCGCAAGAAGTTCTACTTCACGCTGAATGCGCACGCGAACGGCGCGGGCGACGGTTCGTTCGATCGCAGTCTCGGCGTCACGCTCACCGCGCAACCGTCGCCCAGCCTGATGCTCAGCCTCTCCCCGACGCTCGAGCGCCTCCACGACCACACTCAGTACCTGACGACCGTCGCCGATCCGAGCGCGGCGGCGACGTACGGCAATCGCTACGTCTTCGCCGACCTCGATCAGCGTTTGTTTCAGCTCGCAACCCGCGTCGACTGGACGCTGACCCCCGCGCTGTCGTTCCAGCTCTACATGCAGCCGTTCGTCGCGTCGGGCGACTTCCACGACTATCACTCGCTCGTCGCCGCACGCACCGCCGACTACGAGCCGTACACCGGCGCGATCGCCAATCCCGACTTCGACTTCCGCAGCGTCCGAGCGAGCGCCGTGGCCCGATGGGAGTTCCGCCCGGGCTCCGCCCTCTACGTCGTCTGGAACGAGAACCGCGCCGACACGTTGGACACCGGCACGTTACGCATCGGACGCGACCTCCGCGGCGTCGCCAACGCGCCTTCGCACGACGTGTTCCTGATCAAGATGTCGTACTGGCTGCCGTTCTAGGCTCTTTCCCTACTGGCAGTCTACGGATAATTGGAGGTGGAGCACGACGGGTCAAAGGGGATGAACAGCCGGCTCCTTCCTGAACCGCCCTTGTCGACAATGATCATCGGCTTCGCCGCGAGAGGTAGGTCCGACAGATCGTAGTACAGAACCTCGTGGTGCATTCCCGGGGGCATCCCGTCCGCAGGCTCATTCACCATCCGTAACTCGATGAGCGTGTCCGGATTGAATGTGACCCGGTGCCACGAGGAGTCGCCGAAGCGGCGGACGAGAAGCTGCGGAGTCGGGATGACGCCATCGAGGAACACCTCCTGCGCGAACAGCCTGTCGCCACTATCCTCGAAATCGGGAGAGTAATGGCCCTTCTGATCGAGCGGAGTCGCCGAGAAGGTCCCCTCCGGCAGCAGCATGGATGCCGAGACGACGCTGGCCGGCGACGGTACGGTGTCGAACACCTCGTCACGCACGCTGACCATCGCCCCGTTCGTGACCCTGCTCAGGTGGGGCACGATCGTGTCGTACGAGCCACCTTTGTCGTAGTGCGCCTGTCCGACGCCCGGGAATCGCAATGCGACATCGGTCAGGTCGAGGATGCAGTCGCCCCGGTCGCAGGTCAACGCGACATCAGTCGAAGCAATTGAGGACTGCGGAATATGGAGCGTGGCGTGATGCAGCATGTCGGCCGTTCCGCGCATCGCTACGGCTCGTGGGGCGTGCTGCCCGTCGAAGATACTGCAGATCAAGCCGGAGAAGCTGATGTGGACTTCGACATCGCTGCGCCTTGCAGCTCCCGAGCTCAAGAGGCCGAGAGTGATGACAGGGATGAGAAAAAGTACACGTTTGTGGGCACGCATTCCGTTCTTCCTCCTTCTTGGGGACACTTCTCTAACAATTGCTGAGTGTAATTCTCTTCTTGTCCCGACTGACGTTGACGCCGAATCCGCATACGTTCGGATAACGTATCCCCCAATCCGCCCGGAACTCGTCGCAGTTCAAGTTGACGAGGCAGATGTCTCTGAACACAGTCTCGCTTCCTGGAAACAAGCGGCAACTGTCCTGGCCGGCCTTGAGAGGGGCTCCCGTCGGAAGGGCGTACGCTTCGAGTGCGCCGCCGATGAGGAAGAGAAGCAACTGCTTCAGTCCGAGTACCTCGAGCCTCGCACATTTATCAGGATCGTCCTCAACCCGCGCCTCGACGATCCAGTCGCAACTGTCAGGCCCGCAGGAGTCTTCCTTTACTTGCACGGTTCCGACGATCGTCTGACCAGCATGGACCTTGTGGTGATGTGAATAGCGCGACTGTCCTTCGGGAGTGCAGTGCCAGCTCACGATGGTCCAGTGAGATCCGCCAAATACGCCGTTCGATCCCCACTGAAGCACCGGCTGCAGGATCGTCGATCCGTGTGCGTCCTGGGCGCCGGGGAAGAGGTAAATCAGGGATCCGTCTGATTCGTCGGGTGGGTCGGGCACAGTGAATTTGACCTCCATGCTGCGGAGCGGCTCGGACGGAGTGAAGGTCGCCGACTCGATCCAACCGCCGGGCCCTCTCGGTCGTAGCGCAGGAGCGTCCTTCGGAGGGAATGGACAAACAGGATAGACCGACTGGTCACCTTCTTCGATCAGGTGGATACAATCCTTATGGACCGGGCCGTGGGGCGTGATTACGAGATCCTTGAGATCATTGGTCAGGTGCATGATCGTTCTCCTCTTACGGCAAATTTGAGGTGGAACAAGACGGGTCCATCGCGACGGGATCTATGGTGAACTTGGCGAGCGTCCCCAGGTCACTACCGTCACCCCCGGCCGCATCCATTTTCAGAAACGGCCCCGGTTCATCTCCTCCGGCTTGAGCGTTCCGCCACCCGTGGACGGTCCCGCTTGTCTCAATGAGGGTACCGAGTGCCTTCATACGTTCACCGAGGTGTGCGAACGTGACGGAATTTGCCTGGCGAGTCATGCCGGGCGTCCGTTCGAGAAGTTCATTGGGGATCCCTCCCTCGGTGACGAGGTAATTCCAGAGGAAGTCAAACTGGGTGTCTTCCACTGAAGCCTGAACGTCGAGGTTCGTCACGTATAACTCGCTCGTCTGGACGACCTGCTCTGTCGTGAATTGCTGAATGGCTCCCGGGAGCGGCGTGATACTCAGTATCGGGGGACCGTCGGTCTTGATGGAGACGCGCGTGATGACGGGATCATCCGATCCACCTTCGTGCCAAACCCTGCCGCCAAGGATGTCGAAATATGCCGCGGCCCTTCCCTCCAACGCCACGGAGCGGGATAACCCAACGTTCTTCTTGAATTGCGTCAGCGAGTAACCGCCGCGTTCCCAGCACAACGGTTGAGGTTTCGCGTTGACGACCTTCAGATAGGAGCCGCGCAACCAATAATGCTGTCCATTCACGAGTTTGTCTCGGATGATCGCGATATGCGGCATGAGGTAATAGTCGACAGCTCGAGGGGAGCTGTTGAGTCCAGTCGGGAAGACGACCTGACCGAAAAGGACTGCGAGGGCATCCGGCAACACCGTCCGCATCGGCACGCCGGGGATCATTCCGAAAATGCTGGTGCAGACTCCCTGGAACGTGATGTTCAGTTCACCCACGAGAACAACTCCTTTCTTCGAGGCGGCGCCGGAATGCGCCGGGACAACAGGGCGATAGCGCGCCATGCGCGGCGGCCACCGCCCGACTCTTCCGAATGAATCGCGTTCAGTTGGACGGCTCGCAACGCCTCGGCGGGCCGTTCGCCCGACGCGAGGCGACGATGTAAGGCTTCGAAAAGCAGACGGCCATCGCGGTCGCCGATCGGGGTGAGCGTTCCGATCACGTCGCCGGCTCCCGCCGCCAAGAACGCGCCGCCGAGGCTGAGCGCATGAGTGCCAGTGGAGGGAGGAGGACGAAGGGTTTCGCAGGCGGCGAGCACGACGACGCTGTCATGCAGCTTTGCTGAGCCGACGATCGTCTTCCATGTGACGCGTTCGGCTTTTCCAGACGCGCCTTCGAACAACAACGCCTGTTCGCCGCCGCCCAGCTCCCGCTCCGTATGGCCGGCGATGTGCACCACGTCCGCGCCGACTGACGCCGTCCGAAATTGCTCGAAGGTCGCGGTAGTGGAGATGGGCGTGGTGCGTGCGTACAGTCCCGCGAGTTCACGCACCTCGCGCTCCGCGTCCGGCAGTCCCACGGTGGTGTCGGCGTCGCCGGTCGGCAACGCGATGGCGGCCACCGCCGGCGCGGCAGTTCGCATCGCATCGGGCTGCAACGAGCCTGCGCTCGCCGCGACCGACACTGCGAAGCGCTCCACGAGAAAGCGGTGATGAACGGTGTCGTAGAGTGCTGCGAAGGGGATGGTGCTGAACCGTTGATCGGCGACGATCACCACCTCGTTCGCGCGCGCGAGGATATCTTCGGCCGGACGGATCAATGCAGCGTAGAGCTTCGCGGCGGCGACGGTGCCTGCCTCGGAGAGGCTTTCTTCGGCCAGCGATCCGAGGCTTTCCACGCTGGCGCGTTGCCGGAGAACGACGATGTCGTTTTCCGCGACGGCAAACGTGATCAAATCGTCGGGCAGCGCGGCAAATTCGAGTACGACCGTACGCGTGCCTGCAAGACGGCGCTCCAACTCGGGAACGGTGGTCTGCGTTCCGTGCGAGCGCTCCGCGAAGGCGAAAGCGGCCGCCTTGTCACCGCGATCGAGGCTGAGACGGATGGCATCGGTGAATACTGCGTGCTCAGCGTCGAGTACGGACCACCCGGCCGCCGCACCAGGCATGTCGCTCGGATGGCTCTCCACAATATTCATGGCGCGCTCGAGGTCGCGCATGGCGGACGCCGCGTCGCCTTCTCGTACCGCGCAACGTGAGCGTAGGAGCAACGGGTCGAGAAGTGCGCCCGTCATCGCGTGCGTGGTGTAGAAGTCGATGGTCCGCGACAACATCTCAGTCGCGGCACGCGGACTCGACTCGGCGAGCACAGCCCCGGTGGCGACATCCACGTGGGCGTTCCAATTGGCGCGCATCCCGGGATCGGCGACGTTCTGCGCGAGCTCGCGGGCGCGTCGCACCGTTTTCATGGCGGTGATCGAATCGCCGTTCATCGACTGTAGCTGGGCGAGGTTGATCAATCCGGAAATGGCGGTGTCCGGTCTTGCGCTGACCTGGGCCATCGATGCCTCGGTTGCGCTCAGTGCCAGCGCGGCGTCCCGATGGCCGGCGACGAGCTCGGCGGATGCGGCGACGGCGACGCAGCTCGCGAGCCGGACTGTGTCGCCGTCCTCACTGAGTGCCGAGAATGCCTGCGTACGCGCGAGCCAGGCGGCATCGTTGTGTCCGAGGGAGGTGAGTGCATAGGCGCGTGTCATCTCGATCATTCCTTCGTTTCCGCTCTCGCCGGTACGCCGGAACAGCGCCGCGCCCTCGTCGAGCGTCACGGCGGCCGCCGACCAATCGTTGTCGTAGTACATCGAGCGGCCAAGTTCCCATCGCACGAGCCCTCCAAGGCTGATGTAGTCGGCGTGAGCATTGACCATTTTCAGGAGGCGCTCGAGATCCTCGCGCGCGCCTGCGGCGTCGTTCCGTCGTAGGCGCGCGCTCGCCGCGTAGTGGCGCGCCTGGAGTGACATCGGATCATTCACTGTCTCGAATTTTGCCGCCGCGTGAAGGAGGTCGAGCTCGGCGTCGCGCTGACCATCCCGATGCTCAATCCTCCCGCGGAGGTAGTCGGCGTGAGCGGCGCCAATGGCGAGGCGCTGTTCGGGAGAGGCGCGATCGATGGCTCGTACGGCATCTCGCAAGAGCGCGTCGCCGGATATCGCGATCAGGGCGTCGCCAATGGCGCGCGAGATGGAGAGCCATCGCGACGCATCAGATGGATCGTTGCGCACCACCGCCTCACCCCAGTGGCCGAGGTATATGGCCTCGGCGTAGCCGCGGGAACGCTCGCGGTGCGCGTCGACATAGTTTGTTACCCTGATCGAATCGCCCCGCAAGGCGGCCGCCTCGAGCAATGGCCGCTCGCGCTCGAATTGAGTCGACAAGGTCAACGTCGGCAGTTGCGCTATGCGCGAACGTGCTTCGGTTGCCCATGTCGATGACGGGTCAGCTTGCAAGTAAACCTGCCACGCGTTCCTGGCATCGGCGAGTAGCCCGAGGTGCTCCAGGATCAGCGCGCGGTTGAACAGCGCCTCGGGCAAGCCGGGCTGGATCTGCAGCGCCTTGTCGGCGGCGGCCAGCGCGGTTGGCA
>DASYSN010000508.1:0-5388 GCA_036003305.1 Thermoanaerobaculia bacterium | reverse complement strand
CCGCCTTCCTTCATGCGCGGATAGTCGATGGAGCCGCGCTTGTTGACCACGCCGAGGTCGAACGGCGATTTCAGGTACTCGCTCGGCGTGTCTTCGTGCCCGTCGACGCTGACGGCGGGGGGCGCCGGCGGAGCAGCCTTCGCCTTGTGCGCTGCACTGGCCGGAAGGGCGAGTAGGAGAAGGAGGAGTAGGGCGATGCGCTTCTGCATCGCCCGATTCTATCTGCCGGATTGATCAGTTGTTCGGTCGTGACTCGGAAATATCGTTGAGCGCTTCGCCGGCCTTGCGCGTGTCGCTCGAAATGTCGCCGATGGAGACGATGCCGACCAGCTCGTCGTTCTTGTTGACGACCGGAACGCGGCGGATCTCCGAGTTCGACATCAGCGACAGGACGTCGTCGACCGTCGCGTCTTCGTGCACCTTGCGCACGCTCTTCGTCATCACATCGTTGACGCGGGCGTTGAGCGGGTCCTTGCCGTCGGCGATGAGCCGGACGACGATGTCGCGGTCGGTAACGAGCCCGATGATCTTCTTGCCGTCGTCGCAGACGGGAACGACGCCGGTATCCTGATCCTTCATGATGCGCGCGACGTCGCGGATGCTGTCGCGATCGCTGACGGTCGTCGGGTTCGGTGTCATCACGTCGCGGATGTGCCGCGACCCACGCCCTGAATTGCGCTGCTCTGCCATGCTGTCCTCCTTCGTTTCCGCGAAAGAGGAGCAGCAAGGCGCGTACCGCTAGAAGGCAATGCGCAGGCCGGCGGTCGCGGTCAGGAAGCGCTGGCGCGGTTGAAGGTGAACGTAGTGGTACGTCCCTTCGACGACGATTCCGTAGCGGGTCGAGAGCGGGAGATCGGCGTTGATGCCGAAGCTGAGTCCCGCGTTCGTGTCGTCGGCAATCCCGGGCGCGGTGGAGCGGTACATCCCGACGCCACCGAAGACGCCGGTCGTGCCGAACGACTCCGAGAAACGGTAGTCGACGATCGCGTCGATGTGATCGATCTTCCCCGTCTCCTTGGTCACGTTGCCGGTGGTGGCGTCAGTGACCAGCACCGGGAGGTTGATCTCGCCCGCCTTGATCTTGAACATCGTGTCGGGCTCCAGGCGCGTACCGAAGTAGATCTCCTTGACGGAGTTGCCGAAGCTGAAGTCCTTCACGCTCGGGCCATTCTGGGCGTCGTTCATCCGCTTGCTGCCGCCGAACAGGATGCCGAACTGCGACATCTGGTTCGAGAGAGGGGAGGTCTGGGCTGCCAGTGGCAGCGCGATGAGGACGACGGCGGCGGCGAGGACGGCTCTTTTCATGGCGGGCAATATAAGGAAAGCAGTGTGCCTGTTCAACATGCACTCTTGAGACGGCCGGGCGCGGAAGACGTTCCGTTGTCGGCATCCGGCATCCGGCATCCGGCATCCGGGCTGTGCTTCGGATGCCGGATGCCGGGTGCCGACCGCTTACAATGAACCGTGCTTTCCGAACTAGCACGAGAAGCCATTCGTGCGCTCTTGCCCTCGTGGTGCATCGTCTGCGATCGGGAGCTGCCGTGGACCGAGCGAACCGCCTCGTGCTGCGCCGGCTGCTGGAGCGCGCTGCCGCGCATCACGGGTGCGAAGTGCGTTTCGTGCGCGCTGCCATTGGTCCTCGGTCCTCAGTCCTCGGTCCTCGGACCTGCCTCTGCATCTGAGGACCGAGGACCGAGGACCGAGGACTCAATACGTTGCATCGAGTGCCAGCTCGATCCCGGCAATCTGCTGTTCTGCGACGCGTGGGGCCGCTACTCCGGCGCGCTGGAGAAGGTGCTGCACGCGTTCAAATTCGAGCGGCACGACTTTCTCGACGACCCGCTTGCCGCGCTCCTCGAAGATCTGATCGGCGGCATGGCCTTCGACGCGATCGTGCCGGTGCCGATGTCGCGGGCGAAGGAGCGGAAGCGCGGCTACAACCAGGCGGAACGGCTCGCCCGAGCCCTCGGGCGGCGCACGAACCTGACAACCGAGCTGCTGCTGACGAAGCACGGTGAGCGCGCGACTCAGTCGCTACTGCCCCGCAGCGAAAGATCCAAGAACGTGCGCGGCGCGTTCGTGGCCTCGCCGAAAGCAACAGGCAAGGCGATCCTCCTCGTCGACGACATCTGCACCACCGGCGAGACGCTCCGCTCCTGCGCGGGCGAGTTACTGCGTGCCGGCGCGGCCTCCGTCGCGGCCGTGACCCTCGCAAAGACAGTGTAAAGACCGTGTAGAATCGCGCCCGCTTCGCGCCTCGTCGAATGTTCCGAACCATCTTCATCGCACTCTCCGAGAACCGCATGATCCGTCGCATGGCCGAGCGTTCGGCGATGGGACGGAAGATCTCCGGCCGCTTCGTCGCCGGAATGACGGTCGCCGACGCCCTCGACGCCACGGCCCGCACGAACGCCCTCGGCATGTCGGTCAGCATCGACAACCTCGGCGAGAACGTGACCAACGTGGCCGAGGCGAAGGAGAGCGCCGCGCTGTACAACGAGCTGCTCGACGACATCACGGAGCGGAAGCTCGACGCGAACGTGAGCTTGAAACTCACGCACATGGGCCTCGACGTCGATCCGGCGCTGGCGCGCTCCATCGCGAGCGACCTCGTCGACCACGCCGTCCGCTCGAACAACTTCGTGCGGGTCGACATGGAAGGCTCGCCGTACACGCAGAAGACCCTCGATCTCGTGCACGAGCTCCACGCGCAGCCTGGGCACGCCGGCCACGTCGGCGCCGTGATCCAGGCGTACCTCGATCGCAGCGAGGCCGACGTCCGCGACCTCTGCGCGTCCGGAATCCGCATCCGCCTCTGCAAGGGGGCGTACAAAGAGAAGCCGGAGATCGCGTTCCAGGACAAGACCGACGTCGACGCGAACTTCGTCAAGCTGATGAAGATCCTGCTGAAGAGCGGGACGTACCACGGCATCGCGACGCACGATCCGAACATGATCGAGGCGACGAAGGCGTTCGCGCGCGCGGAGAACATCCCGCCGACCGCGTTCGAGTTCCAAATGCTCTACGGCGTCCGCCGCGACCTGCAGGAGCAGCTCGTGCGCGAAGGGTGGGGGATGCGCGTCTACATCCCGTTCGGCACCGAGTGGTACCCGTACCTGATGCGCCGCCTCGCCGAGCGTCCGGCGAACCTGTTGTTCATCCTGAAGAACCTCTTCAGACGATGATCCGCCGCGCCGCCGTCGTCCTGCTGTTGTGCACAGTGCATAGCGCTCAGTGCTTAGCAGACTCGGTTGACGAGGTGCGCAAGACGGAGATCGCGTTCGCGAAGGCCTTCGCCGACCACGACGCCGCGAAGTTCTTCTCGTACGTGGCGGACGACGCGACGTTTCTCGCGGCGCGCGTGACGCTGGTGGGGAAGCCCGAGATCGTGAAGCGGTGGACGCCGTTCTTCAGCGAGAAGGTGGCGCCGTTCACCTGGCGTCCGGAGCGCGTCTTCGTCAATGCCGCGGGGAACATCGGCCTCTCGACCGGCCCGGTGCTCGACCGCGACGGCAATCAGGCCGGCATCTACTCGTCGATCTGGCAGAAGGACGCGAACGGCGAGTGGAAGATCCTCTTCGACGGCCCCGGTTCGTCGTCGCCGGTCGACGAGGGATTCATCGACACGGCCGATGGCGTGAAGCTGCATTACACGAAAGCGGGCCGCGGCGGACCCGCGATCATCGTCCCGCTCGAGCACCTCACCTGGGACTCCGTCGCGACTCTCGTCGACCGCGGCACCGTGATCGCGTACGACCCGCGCGGCCGCGGCAAGTCGTCCGCCGTCGATCGCCGCGGCTTCGACTACGACCTCCGCGATTTCGAGACCGTCCGACGCCACTTCAACATCGACAGCGTCATCCCCGTCGGCTACGCGAACTTCGCCCTCGTCGTCGCCACCTACGCCCGCGACCACCCGGAGCACATCGAGCGCCTCATCCAGATCGCGCCTGTGCCAATGTCCGGCACGCCCCGCGACCTCCGCGTCATCACGATGCCGGCTCTCATCATCGACGCCGCGACGTCCCCTGACTCCGCCGCTCGCACCTGGGCCCGCAGCCTTCCTTCCGCCCGGCTCCTGTCGCTCCCGCTCGACAAGCCCGAGGCCCTCCTCAACGCAATCCGCGCGTTCGTCGGCGGCGAGTGGCCGGACGGCGCGGAAAACGTGAAGTAGCGAGGGCCGATGGCCGCATCATGTCGATACCGGCGCGCAAAATGCTGGTGTCATTCCGAGCGTAGCGAGGAACCTGGGTGGGCGGGGAGGCGCGCTACCCCTTGCCGCCCGGGTCGCTAGCTTCCGAGCAGCGACTGCAAGTACTGGTTGTAGAACACCTGGTTCGGGTCCTGGCTCTGACGATAGTTGGTGTAAGCCTGCTGGCGCGCGCCGCGGCGCGCGCCGAGTGCGGAGAGGAACTCGTCATTGAACGCGGCGGTGTGCGTGCCGGCGGGCTGGGTGGGGTCGTAGAAGCCGTACATCTTCCCGTTGTGCGGGAACCCGCCCATCGCGACCCACTGGCGCTCGACGTCGGCGAAGAACTGCAGCAGTTGAGCGGGGTAGTCGCCAGACGGTACCTCTGGAACGAATCCGATCAGGTCGAGATTGACGAAGTAGGAGCCGGGGGTCGTCGCGTAGGCGCTCGACATCGCGGAGTCGCCGCCCTTGACGAATCGGAACTCCATCGGCGCGGCGATGTGGAAGTTGCCGTTCTTGAGGACAATCTGGGTCACGACGTCGAGGCCGTCCCACACTTTGCCGATCCCCGCCGCATCGAGGTTGGGGAGCTCGATGAAGTACGACATGAACATCACCTGCGAAGCCTTGGTCAGCCAGAGATCCGAATAGTCCTTGTTCGCGGTTTTCGCCTGCGACTCGATCACATCGAGACCGGCGGCGGTGACCACCGCGGCCGCGATGTAGGAGTCCAGCGCTTGTATCTCCGGGACTCCGAACGACGGGATTTTTTCGGCGCCGTATTTGTCGGCCTGCGCGAGCGTGCACGCCGTGTCCGGACTCGTGGCCGAGTTGGGGATCTGCGGGTTCGGATTCGAGATGGTGTCCCACCAGAGGACGAGGAAATTCTCGACCAAGGGCCACGATGCGGCGTACGGCGTGAAGAAGATTTCCAAACGGTCGTGTGCCGCGGCTGCGGTGAGCAGCGGCTGCATCCCGGCGACGAACGACGCTTTGTCCTTCCACCGATACCGCTGCGTGCCGCCCTGAATCGTATTGGCCCACGGACGCGGCTGGACGTTGAGGATGATCTTCGTGACGATGCCGAGTCCGCCGAGCGAGACGCGCGTGAACTGCAGCGCCGTCCAGCCGCCAGCGGGCGGCGGCGTGTTCGCGTCGACCGTGTCGAGCGTCCCATCGGCGCGGAGAATCTCGAA
>DASYSN010000507.1:0-2372 GCA_036003305.1 Thermoanaerobaculia bacterium | reverse complement strand
GTACCTGCCGATCTTCCACGCCGAGGGACCGGCGAAGGAGAAGGCGGCGACACTTCCTGCCGGCGTCTCACCGGTGCCGGCGAGGTGATGTCGATGCGACGTCTGGCGGCGACGCTCAGCGGGAAGCTGTTCGTCGCCGTCTTATCCGTCCTCGTGGTGAGCCTCGGTGCGCTCGGCGTCGTCAATATCCGGCTGCAGCGGAAGCATCTGGAGACCACGCGCCGGAACGCCGCCGAGCGCATGAGCGACGTGATCCGGCGGAGCACCACGTACACGATGCTCCGGAACGATCGCGCCGCGCTCGCCGAGATCGTGGCGATGATCGGCCGCGATCCGTCGATCGCCGGACTGCGGATTGTCGATGCGAACGGGCGGGTACGGCTGTCGACGCCGCCGCATCAGGGCGGACGCGTGATGCGCGTCGTCACTCCGATCCGCAACGCGCCGAGCTGCTCGTCGGCGGCGTGCCACGCGCATCCGCCGAGCCAGCAGGTCCTCGGCGTCCTCGATCTCGACCTGTCGCTCGCCTCGACCGATGCTGAGATCCGCAGCGCGTCGCAGCAGTTCGTCATCTCGAGCGCCGTCGCCATTCTCCTGACGCTGATCACGATCGGTGCGCTCGTCTGGAAGCTCGTGCACCACCCGGTCGCGGCGCTCGCCGTCGCAACGCGCCGGGTCGGCGCCGGCGAGCTCGGGATCGTCGTGCCGGTCACGACACGCGACGAGCTCGGGCCCCTCGCCCGTTCGTTCAACTGGATGACCGCACAACTCAGCGCCGCACGTGAGGAGATCACCGCCGCCTCGCAGCTTCTGGAGCGGCGCGTGGAAGAAAAGACAGCCGAGCTGCAACGCGCGCAGCAGCAGATGATCCAAGCCGAGAAGCTGACGTCCCTCGGCAAGCTCGCCGCGGTCGTCGCGCATGAGGTGAACAACCCGCTTTCGGGGATCCTCACCTACGCGCGTCTGATGCGGAAATGGGTCGACCGCGGCGATTCGCTCGAGTCGCACAGCGCCGACATGCACGACTCGCTTTCGGTGATCGAGTCGGAGAGCCGCCGCTGCGGCGAGATCGTGCACAACCTCCTCACGTTCGCGCGCGTTCAGCCGATGAACATGAGCGACTTCGACGTCAACAAAGTCGTCCAACAGACGCTCAAGATCGTCGATCACAAACTCGATCTCGCGAACATCGAGACCGTGCTCGACCTCGCGCCGGAGCTGCCGAAGATCCGCGGCGACGCCGGCCAGATCGAGCAACTGCTGCTCGCACTCGTGATGAACGCCGTCGACGCAATGCCGCACGAAGGAAGGCTGCAGATCGCCACGCGTCCCTCTACCGGCGGAGAGAACGTCGTGATCACCGTCGCCGACGACGGCACCGGCATCGCCCCCGACGTCCTCGCCCGTCTCTTCGACCCGTTCGTCACGACGAAGGAAGAAGGCAAAGGCGTCGGCCTCGGCCTCGCGATCAGCCGGAGCATCGTCGAGCGCCACAACGGCCGCATCTCCGTCGACTCGGAGCTAGGCCGTGGAACGAAGTTCACCATCGAGATTCCGTCATGCGTGATGGCGTCATCCGTCAACCGTCAACCGTCATCCGGTGACTCCATGACGGATGACGGATCACGGATGACGATTCAGAAAGCCGAGGTTCCATCATGACCAGCCAGCAAAAAGGCCGCATTCTCATCGTCGACGACGAGCCCAGCGTTCGCGACTCGCTGAGCCGCTGGTTCCGCGACGACGGCTACGAAGTCGCGACGGCCGAGGGGGCGAACGACGCCCTCACGCGGCTCGCGGAGGGTTCGTGGGATCTCGCGCTGATCGACATCCGGATGCGCGGGACGGACGGCGTCGAGCTGCAGCGCCGGATGGCGGAGATCGACAAGAACCTCATCGTCATCATGATGACCGGCTACGCCTCGGTCGACACCGCGGTCGCGGCCCTCAAGAACGGCGCGTACGACTACATCACCAAGCCGCTCGATCCCGACGACGTCGCCCACCTCGTCGAGAACGCCCTCTCGCATCGCCGCTCGAAGGAAGAGAACGCGAGGCTGAAGGAAGTCGTCGCGGAGAACGCCCGCAGCCACGCCGAGATCATCGGACAGAGCGCCGCGATGCAGAAGGTCTTTCACGCCATCGACACCGTCGCGGCGACCGATGCGACCGTGCTCATTACCGGCGAGAGCGGCACCGGCAAAGAACTGGTCGCGCGCGCCATCCACGCCGGCAGCCCGCGCCGCTACCACCCGCTCGTCGCGATTCACTGCGGCGCGCTCACCGAGACGCTGCTCGAGTCCGAGCTGTTCGGTCACGAGAAAGGGGCGTTCACCGGCGCGCAGTATCGGAAGAAAGGCAAATTCGAGCTG
>DASYSN010000506.1:0-7703 GCA_036003305.1 Thermoanaerobaculia bacterium | reverse complement strand
CCGTCGACCGCGAGGATGACGTCGCCGGCCTTGATCTTCGCGACGTCGGCGGGGCCGAGCGGGATGATCTCGCTGACTTTGAGGACGCCGTGGCTCTCGTACTCGTCGCGGTCGAAGCGGACGCCGATGCGGCCGGTGGTGGTGCGGAACGAAGACGCGGGCGGAGCGGCGCCGAGGTGCGAGGCGTTCAGCTCGCCGACCATGAGAGAGAGGAGACGGCGGAACTCGTCGCCGTTGCGCGCGGCGGCGACGCGCGGCTCGAACTCGGCGCGGATGGCGTTCCAGTCGACGCCGTTCATCTTCGCGTCGAAGAAGTTGTCGCCCTCCCACGTCCACGCCTGCCGGAACGCTTCCTTCTTTTCGCGCTCGAAGTCGACGTCCATCTCCGCGCTGACGCCGACCGTACGCGTCTTGGCCGGATCGATGGTGGCGGCGATGACCTTGCCGTCGTCGAGGAACCAGACCTCCTTGCTGTCGGGCGAGAACTGCAGCGCGGTCTTGCGGCCGGAGGTGGCGCTGAGCTGCTTCGGCACGGCCGGCTCGGTTGCCAGCTCGTCGATGGAGTAGACGTAGACGTTCTGGTCGTCGCCGACGGTCGCGGAGAAGGCGATCCACTTGTTGTCGGGGCTGATCGCGAGGCCGCCGGTGTCGAACGCGATCGGAAGGATGCGGGCGCGGTCGCGGATGCCGGTGAAGTCGATCGTGACCGCGGCCGGCGTCTTCTTCTCGTCTTTCTTCTCGTCCTTCTTCTCCTCCGCTTTGAAGAGGTTCGTGAACTCTTCCTCGCGGAGCTTCGGCGTCTGCGGGACGAGGTCGACGCGCGCGATCTGGTTCTGCTCGGTGCGCTGGCCGGTGACGATGAGGAGGAACTTGCCGTCGCGGCTCCAGGTGAGCGAGTCGACGTTGCCGTTCGCGATGAACGAGACGGCGCGCGGCTTTTCAGTTCCAGCCGCGGGAACCACCCAAGCGTTCACGAACGCGCCGACCGTGCCTTCGCCGCCGGTGAGGAAGGCGATCCATTTGCTGTCGGGCGACCAGTCGACGGAGCGGTCGCTGAGGTACGGCGCGCGGTCGAAGTGGCCGTTGGCGACGGTGTGGAGCTGATTGTTCGCGAGGTCGAGGACGACCAGCTCGCGGGAGTTGCGCGTGAACGCGATCATCTTGCCGTCGGGCGAGACGCGCGGCGCGAGGTCGGTCGAGTCGCCGGTCGTGAGCTGGGTCTCTTTGTCGGTCGTGAAGTCGTAGCGGTAGAGGTGGTTGCGGCCGTCGCGGTCGGAGACGTAGTAGACGCTCCGGCTGTCACCGCTCCACGCCGGCTGCATCTCGAAGCCTTCGGTGTTTGTGACGCGCATCCCCTCGTTCGGCTCTTTCGCGGAGGCGGCGAAGACGTCGCCGCGCGCGGTGAAGACGACCTTCTTGCCGTCCGGCGACAGCGCCATGTCGCCGAAGTGATCGCCGATCTTGCGATGCTCGATCGCCGGTGAGGACGCGACGCCCTGCAGCGCGATGGCGATCGGCGCCGCGGTGCCGGACGCGGTGTCCATCTTCCAGAGGCCGAAGTTGCGCTCGAAGACGATGCTCTTCCCGTCGGCGCTGATGGTCGGCCAGAGCGCACGGCCGTCTTTGAAGTGGGTGAGTTGTTTCGGCTGGCCGCCGATATCCATGACCCAGAGGTTCTCGTTGCCGTCGCGGTCGGACGTGAAAAAGAGACGCTTGCCGTCGGGCGACCACATCGGCCAGAGGTCTTTGGCTCCGCCCTGCGTCAGCGGCGTGTAGTGGTGGGCGAAGTCGACGAGCGCGAGCTGCGACTCGTCCATGTGCGAGCGGCCGTGGCGCCACCACTGGCCGAAGCTGAACCCGCGCGCCACGAACGCGACGGCTTTGCCGTCGGGAGACGGCGCGGCGTAGTACTCGTACACGACTTTCTCGGCCGTCACCTGCATCGGCGTGCCGCCGCTCGCCGCGACGCGCCAGACGTCGCTGGCGCCGCCGTCCGCCTCGCGCGAGTTGGACGAGAAGTAGAGCCACTTGCCGTCCTGCGACCAGGCGTCGAGCGAGTCGCGCGCGTCGTCCCACGTGATCCGGCGCAGGGCGCCGGAGCTCAGGTCGGCAACGTAGATGTCGCCGTTGCCGCTCCGCGTCGAGACGAACGCGATCGACTTCCCATCCGGCGAGAAGAGCGGCCGCGACTCCGACGCCGGGTTCGCGATCAGGATATGCGCCTCCCCGCCCCCCGCCGGCGCGATCCAGATGTCATCCCCGGAGACGAACGCGATCGACCTCCCGTCCGGCGAGAGCGCGGGCTGGGAGAGCATGGGCTGGGCTGTCGCTGTTGTGGCCGTGAGCAGGGCTAGGACGGCGAGGATGGTGCGCATGGGGGGATTCTAAGTCCTCGGTCCTCGGTCCTCGGTCCTCAGAACGGTTGTCGTTCCCTGGCGTGTCCGAGGACCGAGGACCGAGGACCGAGGACTACGTAAAGCTCTTCGGCCTCTCATCCAGCGTCGTCGCGAGCGAGATGAGCGAGGCGAAGTAGACCGGTTCGTCGACGCGCAGGGTCACGGGCGTTTTGAGGTTGGTGATACGCAGCAGGATGGTGCTGGTGTCGGCGTCGACTTCGATGTCGTCGATGGTCGGGACGGGGTACTCGGTTTTTTTCGCGCCTTCAACGATGAGGCGTTTGTTCGTCAGGTGGACGTTGGCGGGCGCGGCACCGTTGACGGAGGCGCTGACGGTGTGGATGGCGTATTCGCGGTGCTGCATCGGGATGGTGGTTTCGCTGCGCGGCACGTTGCGGTGGTCGATCCCCCGCAGTCTCTCGAACTGCGCCTCGGACGAGGTCTCGATCGGGACGTCCTCGGGGGCGATGCCGAGGCCGCTCTCGACGGCGCGGACGACGCGGAGCTGCGCGGTGCCGAGGCGGTCGTCGGCGAGGTAGTGCCAGAGGACGGTCGCGTAGATCGCATGCTTCGCGGCCAGCGCGTCCTCGGAGACGAGGCCGGCGGCGCGGCTGGCGCGGTCCATCAGCGCGGCGACTTCGTTGGCGCGGTCGGGGCCGACGCGCGCCAGGAGACGGAAGCCGACCTGGAGCACCGACGAGCATGCGGCGTCGCCCCAGATCGAGTACGGCAGGTCGAGTTTCTCGCGCTCGCGGCGGACGCTGTCGAGCGTCTCGTCGCTCGGATCGTCGCGCATCTGGTCGAGGGTCGCGGCGTAAGCGGCGAGGAGTCCACGGTCGCGCGTGTCCCGCTCGGCCCTCTCGTTTCTTCTCTTCTCCTCGGCCGCGTGGATGACGCGGCGTTTGTTCGCGGTAAGGAGGACGGGGATGACGATGAGGATCAGGCCGAGGATCACCGGCATCCATCCCTGCGCCCCTTTCGAGATGACGACCGAGAGGCCGAGGAAGACGAAGAGGACGCCGATGATGATCATGGCGAGGAAGCCCCAGCTGCGGGGCGTGCCGTCGATGAGCGACGTCCAGAACGGCTGGGTGGCGATGGAGCGCGTCTGCGGGAGCTCCGGCTTGCGGATGGGGCGGTGGTCGGCGACGTAGAACATCTCGTCGCGATGGCGTACGAATTCGCCCGACGAGCCGGTGCTCATTTCAGGGTTGTCGTCGATGGAGGTGAGCTCGCGGCGGCGAGCGACGATGAAACGGAACGGGCCGGTGGCGAGTCTCTTCTCTACGTAAAAACTCATGGCGAGCGCAGCAGGTGCGCAACGCGTGCCTGTTTTGGCGCTTGGGGCGGGAACACGAACCCCTCATCCGCCTTCGGCACCTTCTCCCCTCTCACGAGGGGAGAAGGGTAGTCAAACATGAGTCTCGCGAGAAGCATCGTTCGAGTATTCCTTCTCCCCCGCGATAGCGGGGGAGAAGGTGCCGAAGGCGGATGAGGGGGCTGCGGCTTGTGCGCCGGCCACTCCCCACGGCCCGTCACCCGCTTTGATGGTCCCGATGACCCGGTCGTTCTCGATGACGGAGATGTCGTTGGAAAGGCCGTTCGCGACGTAGAGTTTTCCGTCAGCGAACGCTAGCCACCAGGGTCTCGAACCGACGGGGATCTGTTTGATGAGTTTGTCGTGCTCGATGACGGCGACCGAGTTGCCGCGTCCGGTGGCGACGTAGAGGCGGTCGCCGCGTTGGACGAGGCCGACGGGGTGGTCGTTCTTCGGGAGCTGGATTTTGGCGATGACGCGGTGATGAGAGACATCGACGACGTCGATCGCGCCGCCGATCTCCGAGGTGATCCACGCTCGCCGCGAATCCGGCGAGAAGAGCGCTCCACGGGGTCGCGTGGAGACGAAGAAGTTGGCGACGACGGTCTTCTTCCTCGCGTCGATGACGGTGACGGTGCTGGAGGTCTCGGCGGTGATGTAGATCCACTTGCCGTCGGGACTCGCAGCAACTCCCTCGGGCTCGGTGCCGGTGACGAGGCTCATCTGTTTTCCGCTGGCGATGCCGACGATCGTCGCGGTGCCGGCGTCTTCGTTGGAGACGACGAAGTGCTTCTTGTCCGGCGTGAGCGCGATCCCTTCCGGGTCGCGGCCGCATTCGTAGCGCCTCACGATCTTCAGCGTCCTGGGGTCGATCGCCACGACGCCGTCGGGATCGTGCTGAAGTTGACCTTTGAAGTGGCTGATGGCGACGTAGAGTTGCTTGCCGTCCGACACGATCCCGCGGGCGCGCGTCCCCGCGTGTCCCGTCGCGATGACTTTCTCGCTGCGCGTGTCGATCGCGCTGACGGTCCCCGCGCGTTCGTTGGTGATGAAGAGGGTGGCGGCGAGTACCGCGCCGATCATTTGAGCGTTTCGAGGAAGGCGGTGATGTCGCGGGCGTCGGCGGGGGTGACGCCGAGGTTCGGCATCGAGTTGTTCGGATCGATCATCTGCGGGTTCTGGAGCCACGCCATCATGTTCTGCGGGGTGTTGGTCAGCTTGCCGCCGATGATCTGGCGCGAGGCGATGTGCTCGAGCGGCGGACCGACCATCCCTTTCGGTCCTTCGATCTGCGGGATCACGTGACACGCCGCGCAGCCGTACTTGTCGATGAGCTGTTTGCCGTGGTCCGCGTTGCCGATGGATTGGGTTTGTTGTTCGTGGCCTTTGCAGGCGAACGTGACGACGATCATCAGATACAGCAGTTTTCTCAACGCTTCATCTCCGCCAGCCGCACGCGGCGTTCCGCCTCGCCGAGCCACGCGGTGAAGAGTGCGAGGCCGAGGATGAGGAGGATCGTGCCGGCGGGGACCCACATGATCAGGCCGGCGAGTTGCTGGTCCTCGATCGGGTTGAGACCCCACGCGGCGGTGCGCGCCTGGTAGATCGGATACCACAGATTCGGCGAAAACGTGAGGAGCGCGCCGAGGGCGCCGCTGTGGACGCTGGTGAAGAAGACGTAGACGACGGCGGCGCCGTAGCCGAGGCGGCCGTAGCGGCCGTGGATCAGCGCCCACCAGAAGAAGGCGGCGGTGAGAAGGAAGGACGTGTGCTGGAGAGCGTGGATCCAGTCGTTCCGCAGCGTCGCCTGGTAGAGCGACGGGAGGTGCCACACCCAGAGCGCGAGCGCGTGGATCACGACGGCGACGGCCGGAGCGGTGAAGAAGTCCCACATCGTCGCTATCGGCCGCGCTTGCACTGCGGTTGCGATCGGCGAGCGCCAGCGCGACGGCATCGCCCAGAGCAGCGCGATCAGCGGCCGGCCGAGGACGAGCAGCGGCGCCGCGATGATCATCAGCACCTCGTGCTGCGCCATGTGCGCCGAGAAGAGGATGCCGCCGAGGGCGTCGAGCGGCGAGACGAGCGCGATGACGAGCGCGATCCAGCCGCCGGCGAATGCGAGCACCTGCCACGCGCGGATGCCTTTCGACCGTCCCGCGTTGCTCCAGAGCCGTACGAGGCCGACGACGTACAGCAGCCCCGAGGCAGCGAGCAGCGTCGTCACGACCGGCTCCCACGTCCACCACGTCATCACCTGCGACGGATCGAGGTGATGCTCGCCGGCGTGGGCGAATGCGTTTTCACCACAGAGACACAGAGAGCACAGGAAGCAGAGAAAAAAGAATCCTCTGTGTCCTCGGTGCCTCGGTGGTGAACGCTTTTCTAATCGCATGGCGACAAGAACAAGTCAGGGATCATGCTGGCGAGGATGGTGATTGCGAAAATCGCGCTCAACATCAGGCCGCCGTATGCCATGAAGCGGACGCGCATCGGATACGGCGTCTCGTTTTCGCCGATTGCGAGGCCGGTGCGGGCGAGGAACGCGCCGGCGACGCAGATGAGGAACAGCGGGACGGCGATCCAGAGGAGGACGGAGCGGGAGCCGTGCTCGCAGGCCCAGCGCACCAGGGCGTAGCGGAGCTGGAGGTTGATCGCGAAGGCGATCGGGCCGGCGAGGATGCCGGACCAGAGAGAGATGGAGCTGGAGCGGATCACGCCGGCCCCTTTCGCTGCATCCACGGCACGATGAAGACGATGAAGTAGAAGGGGAGCCAGGTGATGACGACGAAGTACCAGTAGACGGCGGTGCAGCGGACGTCGAGGTACTTTTTCTTCGTGACCGGCCAGACGGCGCAGTAGAAGGCGACGAGGCCGCACTCGCACGTCGCGGCGATGACGTGCGTGAGGTGGAGTCCGAAGATCACCCAGATGACGGAGCCGTACGCGTGGTCGCTCCACTTGTAGCCGAGGTTCGTGAGGATTCGGTAGCGGCAGAAGAGGATGACCAGACCCGCGACGACCGCGGCGGGGAGGCCGATCAGCACGGGCGTTTTTTCTTCGCGCTTTGCCGCACGGTCCGCCCAGAGCACCGGTCCGACGCTGACGATGAGGATCGCGAGGTCGAGCGTCGGCCAGAAGAGCACGGGCGGCTGCACGGTGGACGGCGGCCAATCGATGTTGACGGTGCGGAGGTAGAGGTAGGTCGCGATGGCCATCGCGAACATCGTTCCCTCGATCACCATCATGCCGAGGTTGCCCCACCAGATCAGCGCGCGGCTGTCGGTCGTTCCTTCGGGGAGCTCGCTGACGTCGATGACGCGCGCGGTCATACGGCCGGCTCCTCACGCAGGATCTCGCGCTGCTCCTCGACGAGATGATCGATGACGTCTACTTTGCGCGGCCAGAACCAATAGATCATCACGAGACCGACGAGGCCGAGGCCGACCGGGAACATCGAGGCGTGGAAGATCGAGCCGGCGAGCCCGATCGTCGTCGCGACCGCGAGTAGGAACGGCGCGAGCGAATGCCCCGGCAGCTCTTCGCGGTGCGACGGCTGCGCGTCGAGCACCTGCGTGACGAGGACCTCGCGTTTGTCGGTGCGGAGGCCGACGACGTACGGCTGGTCGGGCGCCGCGTCCCAGAGCGCATTCGGTCCACTGACGACCGGCAGATGGACGTAGTTGTACGGCGGCGGCGGAGAGCTGACCGACCACTCGAGCGTGTCGGCGTCCCACGGATTGGCGCCCGCGAGCGCGCCGGAGCGGGCGTTGAGGAAGAAGTTGACGACGGTCGTCAGGACCGAGAGGGCGATGATGCCGGCGCCGATCGATGCGGTTGCGTTGAGCGGACCCCAGCCGAGGCCCTGCTGGTACGTGTAGACGCGCCGCGGCATCCCTTCGAGTCCGAGAATGTGCATCGGGAAGAAGGTGAGGTTGAAGCCGATCAGGAGCAGCCAGAAGCTGAGCTGCCCGAGCTTCTCGCCGTACATG
>DASYSN010000505.1:0-2399 GCA_036003305.1 Thermoanaerobaculia bacterium | reverse complement strand
CTCTCGCTCGCCGCCGCGACCCCGCCCAAAGCGACCCAGCCGCCGACCACCCCGCTGGCGACCGTCAACGGTGAGGCGATCACCGTCCATGAACTGATCGCGGCGTTCTCGGAGCGCCACGCCGGCCACGCGAAGTTCCTCGGCGGCTACGACGAGGCGCGCAGCTTCCTCGCCATCATGGTCGAGGAGCGGCTCTTCATCCAGGAGGCGTACAACGTCGGCCTCGATCGCGATGAGACGGTGCAGCAGCAGGTCACACAACGCGAGAACGAAAAGATCACCGCGAAGCTCGTCAACGACGAGATCGACGCGAAGTCGAGGGTCACCCCCGAAGAGGTGAAAGCAATCTGGAAGGAGTCGCTCTCCTTCTTCCTGCAGGTTCGGCAGATCGCGGTCGAAACGAAGAGCGAGGCGGAAGAGATCCGCCGCGCGCTCCTGAGCGGCGCCGACTTCGAGACGCTGGCCCGCACCTGCTCGCTCGTCGAGTCGAGCAAGAACGGCGGGCATCTCATGGTGAACTGGGGCCAGTTCGGGCCGGAGTGGGAGAAGGTAGTCTTCAAGCTGGAACCGGGCGAGCTGTCGCCGGTCATCGAGACGACCGACGGCTACGAGCTCGTCCTCCTCGAAGGCCGCCTCGACGTTCCGCCTCCTCCATTCGAGAAAGTCTCCGGCCAGATCGAGTCGACGCTCACCGTCCGCAAGTCGGAAGCGCGCAAGCGTGCCTTATCCGAAGAGTTGTTCGCGAAGTACCACGTCAAACTGAATCCGATCGACAAGAGCGCTCCCGACTCGATCGTCGCGACGTGGGACGGCGGCGGGAAACTGAAGCTCCGCGATGCCGTCACCGACGCCGACCTGCAGACGTGGAAGCAGTACACGCCGAAGCGCGCGCAGTACGAGCTCGACTCGCGCATTCGCGCCACCGTCAACGAGCCGCTCTCGATCCTCGAGGCGCGCGCCCGCAAGTACGACCAGAACCCCGACATCGCGGAGATGATGGCGAAGTACCGCGAGACGATGATGGAGAACGCGTTGTTCCGCGGCCACGTGCTCAAGGACGTCAAGCTCACCGACGAAGAGGTGACGAAGTACTACGACGGCCACAAGTCCGAGTTCGTCCAGCCGGAACAGCGCCACGTCGCGCACATCCTCGTCCCGACCGAGCACGAGGCGAAGGCGATCTACGACAAGCTCCAAACGGGCGCCGATTTCGCCCAACTCGCGCGCAAGTATTCGAGGGACGCCGAGACGGCGCTCTACGACGGCAAGCTCGGTTGGATCACCGAGGAGAAAGTGCCGCCGTCGTTCAAACAAGTGCTGACGCTGGAGGCGGGCACGATCAGCAAGCCGATCAAGTCCGACCACGGCTGGCACATCGTCCAGGTTTCCGAGGTGAAACCGAAGCGGCAGCAGCCGCTGGAAGAGGTGAAGGATCGCGTCCGCGAGAGGGCGCTGGCGGCGAAAGAGCGGCAGGTCCAGGACTTCTGGCTGAAGAAGCTCCGTGACGCCGCGAAGATCGACTTCGACGAAAAGGCCATCCGCATCTTCGTCGCCGAAAACCAGTTCGACGGCAATGCGACCGCGCCAAAGCACGACGCCAGGTGACGAACGACACATACCGATGTTTGAAACAACGCCACGATCGGTCCAGGAAAGGTAAACCAGTGAAAAAAGCTCTCTTGCTCCTTGCAATCGCTGCCGCGCTCCTCGCCGGCTGCGGCCAGAAACAGCAACAGACCGGCGAGGCTCCGAAACCGGCCCCCTCGGCCGCGGCCGCACCGATGCAGCTCCCGCCGGGTCATCCCGAGGTCGCCACGACGTCGCAGGCGCCCGCGCCCGCGCAGGCAGCCGCCCCGCCTCAAATGGCGCCCGTTGCCACGAACCAGCTCC
The DNA here is from genome assembly GCA_036003305.1 of Thermoanaerobaculia bacterium. Taxonomy (GTDB): domain Bacteria; phylum Acidobacteriota; class Thermoanaerobaculia; order Gp7-AA8; family Gp7-AA8; genus DASXHZ01. The sequence goes on along the minus strand of DASYSN010000505.1, from coordinate 509 downwards.
GCGGCAAGCTCCTCGAATCGATGGACGCCGCCGGCTACACGTACCTCCGCATCAAGACCGACTCCGGCGAGCAGTGGGCCGCGGTCCGCGAGACGAAGGTGAAGAAGGGCGACGTCGTCACCGTCAACGCGCAGATGACGATGAACGGCTTCGAGTCGAAGACGCTCAAGCGCAAATTCGACTCGATCGTCTTCGGCACCATGGGCGGCGCGAATGACGCGCCTCCGGCCTCGATGGCCTCCGCGGCGCCGGCGCAGCCCGCCGCGAATCCGATGGGCACCGCCGTCCAGCACATGACCGCCGGCGCCGCGAACGTCGGCGATGTGAAGGTCGACAAGGCGCCGAACGGCAAGTCGGTCGCCGAGACGTTCGCCGCGAAGAACGAACTGAAAGACAAGCCGGTCGTCATCCGCGGCAAGGTCGTGAAGTTCCTCTCCGGAATCATGGGGAAGAACTGGCTGCACCTGCGCGACGGGTCCGGTTCGGGCGACAAGGGTGACAACGACATC
>DASYSN010000504.1:0-3122 GCA_036003305.1 Thermoanaerobaculia bacterium | reverse complement strand
GCGCTGCGCCGGCGAGAGCGGAAAGCGGATCCCCGCGCTCTCCTTCGGCGTCGTCACCATCAGGTAGACGACGGCCGCGCCGATCACGACGAGGACGATGAGAAGGACGACGAGAAACGTTCTCACGTAAACTCCGCGGCCGATGCCGATCGGCCTCATTCTTCACACTCTGGGCCACGCCGCGGCGGATCGCATGCGTCGCGCCGCGCACCGAGCCGCGTCGCGCGAACGCCGGCTCCGCATCGGCGTCGACATCCGGCCGTTTTACGAACCGCTCACCGGCGTCGGGTGGTATCTCTACTTCCTTCTCCACGAATTCGCAAAGCGGGATGACGTCGACCTGGTGCTGTTCGGCGATGCGCGGCTGACGGATGAAGGGCCGGCGCTGCATGTCGATCTTCCTGCGAACGCCGAGTTGCTGGTGTTCGACCTGCGCGGCCAACCGAAGTCGCGGCTCGATCGCCCGCTGACGGCGGCGGCGTACGTGGCGTGGATGGAGCTTGCCGGAGTCGACGTCGTCTTCGGCGCGAACTATTTTCTGCCGCGGCTTCACTCCGCGATCGCACGGCGCCGGGTCATCACGATCCACGACCTCACCTACAAGCGCTTCCCGGAGCTGCTGCAGAAGGAGACGCTGGACAATCTGGAGCGGCAGATGAAACGCGAGATCGCGCAAGCGGATGCGATCGTCTGTGTCTCGGAATCGACGCGCCGCGATCTGCTGCACTTCTACGACGTCGATCCGTCGCGCGCGTTCGCGATTCTCTCCGGCATCGCGCCGCCGCGCGCGTATGCGACGACGGAGGGGCTGCCGAAGCGCTACATCCTCTTCGTCTCGACCATCGAGCCCCGCAAGAACCTCGGTGTGCTGCTCGACGCGTACGACCGCGTTCGCGCGACGCATCCTGACGTCGCGCTGGTGGTCGTCGGGAAGGTCGGCTGGAAATCGGAGTCGCTCGTAACGCGACTCCGGCGTCCCGGCATCGTGCACCTCGACTACCTCGATCCGGCGCGCCTCGCCACGGTGTACCGCGATGCGACCGCCTTCGTGATGCCCTCGATTTACGAAGGCTTCGGCTTTCCGCTGCTCGAGGCGATGACGCATGGCGTGCCGTCGATCGCCGCGAATTCGTCCTCGCTTCCGGAAATCGGGGGCGACGCGGCGCTCTACTTCGAGCCATCCGACGCGTCGGGCCTCGCGCCGCAGATCACACGTGTGCTGACGGATGAAGCGCTTCGCGTCGATCTCTCCGCGCGCGGACGCGGCCAAGCAGCGAAGTTCTCGTGGGCGGCGGCGGCGGAGAAGACGCTAGCGGTCTTGCGCGTAGCGGCCGGTTAAGAGCCGCTTCGCGAGATCTTGTTTGTCTTCGCGTCGACTTTCCAGTCGCCGAGCTGCTGATGGCGGCAACGATCGACCGCGCGGATGACGTACACGCCCTCGTGGACACCTTTGCTCATGAGCGCGAGGCACTCGTTCGGTATCTGCTCCGATACCAGGCGTTGCCGCATCGCGAGCATCGCCCCCGCTTCTCCAGGAAGCCTCTTCGCCCGCGGCGCGATCGTGTGGGACCGCGGCGGCTTTGAAGCAACGTACGACGGCCAGTGCACGAAGAGCGATGCGAGGGCGAAAATCGCGATGACGCCGAGCGTCGCGATGATGAATGTGCCGTAGGAGCGTTTCGCACGAGGGTGACGGCCGTCGAAGACGTCGCCCGCGTAAACGCCGCACGTCGCACAGACGACCGCTCCCTTCGGCAGCTCCTCGCGGCAATTCGAGCAGTATCGCTCGTCGCTCACACCGACATCGTACCCGCGACGTGCGTACACTTGGTCGCAGTGCGTCTCGAAGTCGTGATCGACGGTCGTCCGCTGGTCGGCAACCGCACGGGGATTGGCGTGCACACCGCCGAGATCGCGCGGCGTCTCGACGTCGATCCGCCGCCGCTGATCGCCTCTCATGTGGCGATCGACGACCGAACGGGAATCGAAGGGTGCCGCTTCCGCGTCGATCCGATGCCGCTCGGCGTTCTCTGGCAGCAGACGAAACTGGCGCGGATCGACGCCGACGTGCTCTGGTGTCCGCACGGAACCCTGCCGCTCGCCTCGCGCGTACCGGCAGTGATCACCATGCACGACCTGACGACGATCACCATGCCGCTGCGGCACACGGCGAAGACGCTTCTCTCGTTCAACCTCTTCGTCGGCCGGAGCATCGACCGCGCGAAGAAGATCGCCTGCGTCTCGCGCGCGGTGGCGGACGACCTACTGCGAGGCTTCGCGGTCGCACCGTCGAAGATCGAGATCGTCCCGAACGGCGTCGACGAGTTCTTTTCGCCGGGGAGCGGCTCGCGCGATTACCTCCTCTACGCCGGCACGCTCGAGCCGCGAAAGGGGATCGACGACCTAATCGCCGCGTGGCGACTGCTTCGGGCGCCGCGGCCGCGGCTCGTGCTCTGCGGCGATCGCGGATGGCGGACGCATGTTCCGGACGACATTGAAGTGACCGGCTACGTTTCGCGCGAACGCCTTCGCGAGCTGTATCGCGGCGCGCTGGCGTTCGTCTACCCATCGCACCATGAGGGTTTCGGGATTCCGCCACTCGAGGCGATGGCGTGCGGGACGCCGGTGATCGCCACGCCGGCCGGAGCGATCCCCGATTACGCCGCCGGCGCCGCGCTGCTCGTTCCGATTCGAGACCGCGAGGCGCTCCGCGACGCGATGGCGAAGCTGATCGCCGATCGCATGCTCCGCGACGACCTTGCGGCGCGCGGCCTCGAGCGCGCCGGCCATTTCCGATGGGACTCGAGCGCTCGCCTCATGACCGGTCTCCTCGCCGAGGCGGCGCGATGAGGGTCGTCATCGACGGCAGGAAGATCGCCGACTACGGCATCGGAACGTACATTCGCGGATTGCTGCGCGGACTGCAGGAGCTCGGCGGGAACGACGAGTACGTCGTGCTGGCGCCTCATAGCGCGAAGGAATTGATCGCGAAGGAGCTGATCCCGTTCGAGCACGTCGTCTCGGATGCGCCGAAGTACTCGCTGCGCGAGATCGTGGCGATCGGCGCGGCGGTCCGCCGCCTCGGCGCCGACGTCTTCCACGCGCCGCACTACGTCATTCCG
>DASYSN010000503.1:0-3641 GCA_036003305.1 Thermoanaerobaculia bacterium | reverse complement strand
CGTGACCTTGTTCATGAGGTCCTTCATGTCGCCCGGGAGAATGAGGTCCCTCACGCCCGCGGTCACGACGGTCATACCGAGCTCGGTCGCCCGGCCTCCCAGCGCCTGCGCGACTTCCGCCGCCAGTGCGTCCTTCCCCGCAAGCAGGGTGTCGAGGTCCTTCGCGCCGACGGCCTCACGCAACGCGAGCTGCGCGGAGCGGTACAGCGCCTGCGACGCGCCGTCGACCTCGGTCACCGAACGCAGCGGATCGGTGATCCTGTAGGCGACGAGCGCATTCAGACGCAGCGTGACCTTGTCGGCGGTCATGATCTCCTGGCCGCTGATGTCGAGCACCTGCTCCTTCAGGTCGACGTCGTAGACCTTGAGCTTTCCGACGTTCTTCCAGAAGGCGTACGTGCCCGGCCCGAGCGTCGCCTGGTATGCACCATCGCGATACCAGACGCCCGCGTGGCCCGGCTCGATGTTCACGAGCTCGAGCAACGCTGCCGTTCCCGCCGTCTTGAGGATTGCCGGAAGCTCAGGATGGATGAGCCGCATGCCGCTCGCGTCGATCGTCTCGACTCGGATCTCATGCTCCGACGTCCAGAGCGCGTACACGCCCGGCGCAAGAACCCGCTCCATACGGCCGTCGATCCAGACGAGCGCCCGCTCGCTGTCCTTCAGGTCGACGACGATCGCCTCGCCGGCGAGCTTGCCGGATTTGACGATGATGTCGAGGTCCTTGTGGACGAGCCACGGATCCCGCGGCGACACGACCTGCAGTCTCATTTTCCAGAGCAGATCGAGGTACCAGTGGACACCCGGCGTGAGCACGGCCACGAGATCGCCGTCCTTGAAGACGAGACCCCGCTCGTGCGGTTTGATGTTGTAACGATGGATCATGGTCTTTGGTACCTCCTTTCATAAGGACCGGCTGAGGAGAATCGCCGGCAGCGATCCACGTCGTCGAAGCGGAGCGTTGCGCGCAATCGCACTGCCCGCAGGCTGCATGGCCTCTCGTCACGTTTGCCGATGCGCAATACTCCGCGCCGGCAGGATCGCCGCGGTACCCGCCTCGGCCGGCGACCACTTACGGCGGTCAGTCGTGTTTCCAAAGCGCCTTCTCAAGGGCGTCAGGAGTCGAACCTGATCGGACTGTTGTCCTTACCTGGTGGGATATCCACCCTCCTTCGTCAGAACCCATAGACGGAACGCGCAGTACAGACTCGTATACGAGTGCAAAGCGCGCCGCACGGACCCGGACGGTCTTATCCCCAAAAGCAAAAAGCCCCTTCGACGTCATGCCGAAGGGGCTCGCAAGAGCAGAGATTCTGGACGAATCTACGTTCTAGCGACACCTCCGGCGCAATAGCGGCCGATCTGTGAATACTGTCTTGTTTCGGTCATAGTCGTTGAGGGCGCGGAGTATGCGCCTGTAGAATATCGGTGTCAAGCATCTTCTAATGGAATGGCGTCAGCTCTCGTCCTCAGTCATTGCGCGCGTCGCCTACGACGAGACGTCACACACGCTGATCATCGAGTTTCGGAGCGGGACTACTTACGAGTATTTCGACGTCCCGGAGAAGATTTACCAGGAGCTCGTCGACGCCGCTTCAGCAGGCACTTATTTCGCGGAGAACATTCGGGACGTGTATCGTTACGCTCGCACCTGAACGGAGGAGCAGCGTGGGAATCGCGAGTCTCGTCGCCAATGTCTTTGTCGCCTTCGTAGCGCTGTTGCACGTCGGGTTTTTCGTCCTGGAGTCGTTTCTCTGGACGAAGCCGGCCGGTCGGCGGATCTTCGGACTGACGGCGGAGAAGGCGCACGACTCCGCCGCGCTCGCGGCGAATCAGGGCGTGTACAACCTCTTCGTCGCGTCAGGCCTGATCTGGGGACTCGTCGCGCACGACGGCGCGTTCGCGATCAAAGTCTTCTTCCTCACTTTCGTCATCATCGCCGGCATCGTCGGCGCGATCACGGCGAAACGGTCGATCCTCTTCGTTCAGGGCTTGCCCGGCGCGATCGCCCTGCTGCTCGTCGTTTTCACGCAGCGGTAGGCGCACAACCTGTGCCGTCATCCTGAGCCGCGTAGACGGCGAAGGATCTCCAGTTTCGCAGCACGAGCCACCTGGAGCGCATTTGGAGATCCTTCGCCGCGCTACGCCGGCTCAGGATGACGGAATGTTCAGAGGTTCCCGATCGCTAAAGCGCTTGCCACAACTCGATGGGGTTTCCTTCCGGATCGTGGAGGCGGGCAAAGCGGCCGTACGATTCTTCGGGAGCGACCGTCACCTCCACGCCGCCTTCGCGGAGCTGGGTGACCATGGCGTCGAGGTCGCCGACGCGGAAGTTGATCATCCACTGCTGCGACTCGCGGTCGAAGTACTTCGTGTTCGCCGGGAAGGGCTCGAAGACGGTCGGGCCGGCCGCCTGCTCCCACGGTTCGTTCGCGTTCTCCGCCGACGCCGGCCCGACGCCGAGGTGCTTCGCGTACCACTCCTTCAACGCCGCGGGATCGTGCGCGCGAAAGAAGATGCCTCCGATGCCGGTGACTCGTTCCATGGAGCAATGGTATGGCGAAACGTAAGTCGAAAAAGGAGAAGGGTGACCGTCAGGTCACGACTTCTCCCGTCGAAAAGCATCGCGAGCGTTTTGAAGAGGCCGTGAAGAAAATCGACGAGAGGTACGCTGAGGTGTTTCGACGCCTCGCCAAGAACTAATCGCCGGTATGACGGCCGTCATGCCGCCGCCTGCGCCTCTCGCGCAGCATGCAGCGTATGGACACACCCAACTGCATCTTCTGCCAACGCACCGCCGAGGCGGTGCCGCTGATTGCGCTGCAGTACCGCGGCGGCGATTTTCGGATTTGCACGCAGCATCTGCCGATCCTGGTGCATGACCCTACGCAGCTCGTCGGGCTGATCGAGGGGGCGGAGAACCTTCAGCCATCGGAGCACCGCGACTGAACCCATTCGTGATCCTGTCGCCCGCTACGCGGGCTCGCGCCCGGTGGCGACCCGTTCCCCCCGCCTGAAGGCGGGGGCTGGGGATCTATGGCCGCCTACGGCGGCACGATTGCCTGTCGTCGAAGCCGCCGTTAGGAGGCGTGAGATTTCTATCCCCCGCCTTTAGGCGGGGGATAGGGATCTATGGCCGCGTACGGCGGCACGGATTGCCTGTCGTCGAAGCCGCCGTTAGGCGGCGTGAGATTTCTAGCCCCGCTTTTAGGCGGGGGCTGGCGATCTACGGCCGCCTACGGCGGCACGGATTGCCTGTCGTCGAAGCCGCCATTAGGCGGCGTGAGATTTCTAGCCCCCGCCTTCAGGCGGGGGGTAAAGGCGCCGCCGAGAGGAGCCCGCGTAGCGGGCGGCAGGAGGTGATGGGCACGCTACTTCGGCAGGCGCTTGAAGGCTTCCACCACGCGGAGGTCCTTCGGCATCATCATGGCAGCGCGATTCAGAAACGCTTCGGCTTCGAGCTTGTGGCCGAGGACGGACTGGATCTGGCCGGCGTAGAGGTAGGCGACGGAGGCGTTGGGGTCGATGCGGATGGCGTTCTTGAGCATCTTCATCACGATCGGCGCTGGGGACACGCGGAGCAGGTAGCGGCACCACGCGACTTCGGAGGCGTAGGTTCCGTTCTGCGCGTCGCATTCGGC
>DASYSN010000502.1:0-5919 GCA_036003305.1 Thermoanaerobaculia bacterium | reverse complement strand
CGCGGGCTAGAAAGCCCGCGCCACACGAGGTCGAGATCGTCTATGGCGAAGACGGCGCGTGCGCCGTCGCCGCGCTCCCGCAGGCCGACGCCGTCATCGCCGCGATCGTCGGCGCGGCCGGCATCCCGCCGGTCTACAGCGCGCTCTCCGCCGGCAAACGCGTCGGCATCGCGAACAAGGAAGTCCTCGTCGCCGCGGGCGACGTGATGACGCGCGCCGCGCGCGAACATGGCGGCGAGATCCTGCCGGTCGACTCCGAGCACAACGCGGTCCATCAGGCGCTCCGCTGCGGCGACCACGACGAAGTGCACCGCATCATCCTGACGGCCTCCGGCGGCCCGTTCCTCCGCCGCGATCCCGCGACGTTCGACGAGATCACGGTCGAGGCGGCGCTCGCGCATCCGACGTGGAAGATGGGGAACAAGATCTCGATCGACTCCGCCACGATGATGAACAAGGGGCTGGAGGTGATCGAGGCGCATCACCTGTTCGACATGCCGGCGGACCGGATCGACATCCTGATTCACCCGCAGTCGATCGTGCACTCGATGGTCGAATACGTCGACGGCTCGATCGTGGCGCAGCTCTCGACGACCGACATGAAGTTCCCGATCCAATACGCGCTGCTCTACCCGGAACGCGTCGTCGCGCCGTTCGCCCGCCTCGACCTGGCGAAGATCCGCAACCTCGAGTTTCTCCCGGTCGACCCGCACCGGTTCCCCGCCGTGGAGCTGGCCTACGCCGCCTGCCGCGCCGGCGGATCGATGCCTGCGGTCCTGAACGCCGCGAACGAGGTCGCCGTCGAGCGCTTCCTCGGCGGAGAACTTCCGTTCACAGGAATCGTAGAAGTGGTCAGCCGCGTCCTCGATCGCCACGCCGGAAAGGTCGCGGCCATCGGGAGCGTCGGCGACGCGCTTCAGTGGGACGCCTGGGCACGCAATGAAGCGCGCGGAATCGATGTTGCTAAAAATGGGGTGCTTAGGGCTTAGTGCGTAGTGCTTAGGAAAAAGCCGCCACTGCTACGCTCTAAGCACTAAGCACTAGCCTCTAAGCTCTGACCTTTATGGCCAACATTTTCGCCACCAACCTCCTCGCCTTCGTCCTGGTCCTCGGCTTCCTGATCTTTGCGCACGAGGCGGGGCACTTCTTCGTCGCGAAGGCGTTCCGGGTCCGGGTGCTCGTCTTCTCGTTCGGCTTCGGACGCCGGTTATTCGGATTCCGCAAGGGCGACACCGACTACCGCGTCTCGCTCATCCCGCTCGGCGGCTACGTCCGGATGGCGGGCGACACGCCGGATGAAAACCATCCCGCCGACCCGGCCGAGTTCCTCTCGAAGCCGAAGTGGCAGCGTTTTCTGATCCTGGTCGCCGGTCCCGCGATGAACCTGATCATCGCCATCGCCTTCATCGCCGGCCTCTCGATGATCGGCACCGAGATTCCCATCATCAAGCCGATCCTCGGCGAGGTGCAGCCGAACATGCCCGCCGCGAGGGCAGGCCTTCAGGTCGGCGACGAGATCGTCGCGATCAACGGCGAAAAGATCGCCGACTACGACGACCTCCGCCTCGCCGTCACCATGCACGCCGAGACGCCGGTGAGCGTCGAATTCCGCCGCAACGGCGTGATGCACACCACGACCATGACGCCCGTCCGCGCCGACAGCGACTACGGTCCGATCGGACGCGCCGGAGTTCTCCCGCTCGTCGACCCGACCGTCGGGCGCGTCGTCCCGGGCTCCCCCGCCGCGAAAGCGGGGCTACGCACCGGCGACCGCATCATCGCCGCGAACGGACAGCCGGTCTCGCAGTTCCCGCAGTTCGGCAACGTCATCGAAGCCGCGAAGGGAGCGCCGATCGCCCTCCGCCTCCAGCGCGGCGCGACCGTCATAGCGACGACCCTGCCGCGCGTGCCGCGGCTCGACGACAAAGACCCGTACCGCGGCTTCTACCCGCCGAGCATCGTCCATAAGCTCTCGCTCATCCCCGCCCTGCAGGACAGCGTCGAACAGAACTGGAAGATGCTCAAGTACGCCGGCCAGGCCATCGGCCGCATCTTCAAGGCGCAGGGAAGCGTCAAGGAACTGAGCGGCCCGATCTCTATCGCCCGCATCTCCGGCGACATGTTCCGCCGCGGCTGGATGGACGTCATCGCACTCATGGCCATGATCTCGCTGCAGCTCGGCGTCATGAACCTCCTCCCGATCCCGATCCTCGACGGCGGCCACATCGCCATCCTCGTCGTCGAGGGGGCCGCTCGGCGCGACCTCTCGATCATGGCGAAGGAGCGCATCCAGCAGCTCGGCTTCGCCCTGCTCGCAACTCTCATGATTGTCGTGCTTTACAACGACGTCGTGCAGAACGTGGTGCGCATGCGGCACGGCTGACGCCGCCCTTGGTGCAAGGTACAACTCCCGATGCGCGCGTACACATCGGCGGTGGCGCAACCGCGCCGCGACTGATGTAACGCCCGCATTCGCCATGGCACAACCGCGCCGCGACCGATGTAACGCGCGCATTCGCAGTGGCGCAACCACGCAGAGCCGGGCGCTACGTGTTCATCACCCTGCGCAACAGGTCCAACGCCGTCTGCGCAGACAGCGCACGGACGATGTAACGCGTCGTCCCGCCCCAGAAGACCTTGCGATGCTCGTGCGACGTCGCGGTCGCGACGGCGATGTGCACGGTGCCGACCGGTTTCGCCTCGCTCCCGCCGCCGGGACCGGCGATTCCGGTGATCCCGACGCCGTATGTCGTCCCGAAACGCTCGCGGATCCCGCGCGCCAGCGCGATCGCGACCTCCTCTGACACCTCGCCATGGGCGCGGATCAGCTCCGGGTCCACCCCCGCGACGTCGACCTTCACCTTTGCGTCGTAGCAGACGGCGCCGCCGATGAAGTACGCCGAGGAGCCGGCGACCTCGGTGATCCGCTGGGCCAGGAGGCCGCCGGTGCACGACTCCGCCGTCGACAGCGTCTCGTGACGCTCCGCCAGCATCCGCCCCACTACCGCCTCCAGCGTGTCGTTGTCGTAGCCGAAGACGTGGTGGCCGAGGAGCGAGAGCATCTCCCGCTCGCGCGCGGCGATCGTCTCGAGCGAGTCATAGACGAGGTGCAACTCGATCCCGCCGGGCGACGCCAGGATCGTGAACGGCTCGTCGCGATGCGCCGCGTAGTACGGTTTGAGTCTCTCCTCGACGCCTGACTCCGTCAGCCCCGCCACCTTGAGCACCCGGCGGTGCCGCGCCACGCCGCCGCTCACCGCGGCCAGCCACGGCCGGAAGAACGTCTCGAGCATCCACTCCAGCTCGTGCGGGACGCCGGGGAAGACCCACACGTGCTTCCCGCGAACTTCGAGGTGAAAGCCCGGCGCCGTCCCGCGCTCGTTGTAGAGCGTCGTCTGCCCCACAAAGACGTTCGCCTGCCGTTTGTTGACCTCCGGCATCTTCCCGCCGCGCCGCCGGAAGCGCTCCTCGATCGCGTCGATGATCGACTGATCGACCTGCATCTCGAGCCCGAACGCCTCCGCCAGCGCCTCGCGCGTCAGATCATCCTCGGTCGGCCCAAGCCCGCCCGACGTGATCAGGACGTCGCAGTGCTCGATTGCAAACTCGATCTCAGCTATCAAATCGGCGAGGCTATCAGCGGCAATGCTCTTACGGACGAGGGGTGCCCCGTACGTCTCCAGCACGGCGGTAACTTTGAGCGAATTCGTATCGACGCGCGTCGGCCCAAGCATCTCGGTCCCGATCGCAATGATGGAGGCGTTCATCAGAGACGACGATATCTCACCCCGTGTAGCGCAGGCTTTCAGCCTGCGTCCGTGGGCGCGGGGGCGCAGGGTACTCAGGTGAGCGCTTCACGGCCGTCCTTCTGGACGAAAGGAGAAACATCCGTGATTCGCAGAACACTTTTCCTCATCGCCGCCGTCTTCGTCCTCGCCGTGCCGCTGTCGGCGCAGTACCTCGTCACTGTCCAGACGTATCACTCCGTCTCGGGCTCCGACTGGGCCGCGCTCGGCCCATACATGAGCGTCAAGCTCCACAACGTTTCGACCGGAGCCAACTATCCGGGCTACACCGACGCGTCCGGAATCGCCACCATCAGCGCGGCCGCGGGAACGTACCAGGTTTACGTGTGGGACCCGTCCTACAACTACTATTGGGGAAGCATCGACACGCCGCAACCGGGCACCTACACGGTGTACGCCACTCCATACACGCAGGTCCTGAAATTCTCCGCGTTTCCGCGGCCGTACGCACCGAACCTCGTCTCGCCGTGTAACTACTGCGCCGTCGGACCGGGAAACTTCGACCTCGTCTGGACGAATGGTCTCGATGCGGCGCGAACCGCCTCCAACTGGCCCGTGACCTACGAAATCTGGGACTCCACCACGCTCCCAGGCGACCCGCAGCAGCCAGAGTGGCTCGCGGTTTCCGACGCGCCGTGCAATCCGGACGCGTCGGGGAACTGCCATTTCCACGTCGACTCCGGCCTCGGATACTGCCCTGGGTGTCAGTACACTTGGCGGATCGTCGTGAAGATCAATTTCGGCGGCGGGTTCATCTACAAGACGAGCGGCCCGTCGTGGCACCTGCACCAGCCGTGATGAGGTTTTGTGTAGGGGCCGGCTCTCAGCCGGCCCCTGGGCCGGCTAAGAGCCTGCCCCTACGCACTCTTCCTTCTCTTTCGCGAGCGTCTCCCACTTCGCGTACAGCAGGTCGATCATCGCCTTGAGGTCGTGGTTCTGCTGCTGGATCTTCTTCACGCGCTCGCCGTCGCGGAAGACCTCCTCGGAACAGAGCATCGTGTCGTTGCGCTCGCGTTCGCGCTCGGCGGCGGCGATCCGCTCTTCGAGGGCCGCCATCTCTTCATCGATCTTCCTGACCCGCTTCTCGCGCTTCCGCTGCTCGCCGCGGTCGACGTGCTGCTTCTGTGTGGCGCCGGCGCCCTCGCCGGCGCTTTTCGGCAGCACCGGCTGCACGTGTACAACCTCGACCTTCTCCGGAATCGCCGTCCCCGCCTTGAAGCGTTCGACGAGATCCGTGTAGTTGCCGGAGTACACCGCGGCGTGGCCGTCTTCGACGAGGATGACGTTCTCCGCCACGCGGTCGATGAAGTAGCGGTCGTGCGAGACGACGACCAGCGCGCCGGTGAAGCGCTCCAGCGCCTCTTCGAGCGCCTCGCGGGTGTAGACGTCGAGGTGGTTCGTCGGCTCGTCGAGCAGCATCAGATTGCCGCCGACGTACATGATCTTCGCGAGCGCGAGCCGCCCCTTCTCGCCGCCGGAGAGGTCGCGCGTCTTCTTGAACACGTCCTCTTCGAAGAACGAGAACTGGGCGAGATACGTCCGCACCTGCTCCTCGGTCTGCGTCGTGTCGAGGTTCCAGATCTCGTCAATGACGGAGCCCTTCGGATTCAGGTCGCCGAGGGTCTGGTCGTAGTAGCCAACGTGCACGTTGTGGCCGTACGTCAGCGTGCCGCCGAGGGGCTGCAGGCGCGACGCGAACGTCTTCAGCAGCGTCGACTTGCCCGAGCCGTTCGGCCCCATGATCGCGTAGCGCTCGCCGCGCCGGATCGTGAGTGAGAAGTCGTGCACGATCGGCTTTTCGTCGTAACCCACATTCAGGCGATTCACCGTCAACGCGATCGCCCCCGACCGCGGCCCCGCGTCGAGCTTGAAATTCGCGAGCGTCTCGTCCGTCTCCGGCCGCTCGATCTCGTCGAGCTTCCCGAGCATCTTGCGGCGCGACTTCGCCTGCTTCGTCTTCTGGCCGGCGAGATTGCGGCGGATGAAGTCCTGCGTATCGGCGATGTACTCCTGCTGCCGCTCGTAGTCCTTCGCCTGCTTCTCCATCCGCTCCGCGCGGAGCTGCAGGAACTTCTCGTAGTTGCCGGGGTACTCGATCAGCTTCCCGTGCGCG
>DASYSN010000501.1:0-20197 GCA_036003305.1 Thermoanaerobaculia bacterium | reverse complement strand
ATCACGATGTTGTTCGCGTACTCGCCGACCAGCGCCTTCGTCGGCCAGCCGCGCTTCGGGATCTGCTGCTGGATCCACATCCAGCTCGTGCGCGGATCGACCGAGTCGATCATCGGCAGGATCTGCGTGCAGTACTCCTTGTCGACCGCCGTGGTGCAACTGTGGCTCGGATTCAGCGGCGTGCCGCGGAAGGTAGCGAGGAGAAGCGTGATCGCGATGAGCATTTGCTCATTCTAGCGACGGCAGGACGACGCCGCGGCATTCGCCGAAGCCGATGCGCAAACCGTCGCGCTCGCAATACGCGCGGAAGATGACCTCGTCGCCGTCCTCGAGGAACTTTCGCGTCTCGCCCGTCGGCAGCTCCAGCGGCTCGGTCCCGCGCCACGTCCGCTCCAGCAGGCAACCGCGCGACTCCTTCGTCGTGCCGCTGACCGTGCCGCTCGCGATGAGGTCGCCCGCCTGCAGGTTGCAGCCGTTCGACGTGTGGTGCGCCACCAGTTGCGCGAACGTCCAGTACATGTCGCGGAAGTTGCCGCGGCTGACGAGCATCGGCTCGCGCATGTGACCCGAGCGGAGCCACACCTCGAGTGTGATGTCGAACGCGCGATCGTTCGGCGACGTCAGGTACAGCAGCGGCGCGGGGTCGCCTTCCGGACGCGGCGTTGGTGCGACGCGGAACGGCTCCAGAGCGTCGAGCGTCACGATCCACGGCGAGACCGACGTCGCGAAGTTCTTCGCGAGGAATGGGCCGAGCGGCTGGTACTCCCACGTCTGGATGTCGCGCGCCGACCAGTCGTTCACGAGACACAACCCGAGAACGTGCTCCTCGGCGTGCTCGATCGGAACCGGCTCGCCGAGGGCATTGGAGCGTCCGATGATCGCGCCGACCTCCAGCTCGTAATCGAGCCGCTTCGACGGTCCGAACCGCGGCGGCGCGTTCGCATCGTCGCGCGTCTGCCCTTTCGGACGGCGGAACGGCGTTCCGCTCACGACGATCGACGATGCCCGGCCGTGGTAGCCGATCGGAATCCACTTGTAGTTCGGCAGCAGCGGGCTGTCCGGACGAAACATCGAGCCGACGTTCGTCGCGTGGTGAATCGAGGCGTAGAAGTCGGTGTAGTTGCCGATGTCGCACGGCAGCAGCATCTCGACGTCGCTCTGCTTCACGAGCCGCTTCGCCGTCTGTTCGCGCTCCGCCGCGCCTTCAGCGAGCAGTTCCCGCGCCTCGGTGCGATCGTCACCGATCAGGATCGAGTCGCCGATCGCGAATCCTCTGTGGACGTCGCCGTTCCAGCGGAATCGCCCGATCGGAAGGTTGTCGAGCGGGAAATCAGGATGCCCGTTCGCCGATTCGAGCCAACTCTTTACAGCCATCCGAGCTCCTGCAGATCAGCAATCGGCTCTTCGAACGAGCACGAGCCGAACGATATCGCGAACTCGCGGCGGACCGCCTCGAGGTGCTCGGTCGTCACGGCGTGATCGCGCCACCACGCCGCGTCGTCCTCGAACCGGAACGCTTTCGGATCCTCCTCGGCGAGGATGCGTTCGGAGTCATGCGGAAACGCCGCTGCCATGAAGACGTTGACGAAGCCGTGCATCGTCGCGCGTTGCGAGTTCGCCTCGTACGTCAGCGCTCGCATGCAACGCACCGGGTGATGCAGCCCCGCGGTCGCCTTGAAAGGAACCGCGTGCATCGCGCAGATGCGGATGAACGTCGCGACGCGATCGGGATGCGGGATGGCCTCCGGCGTGATGCCGCCGGTGCGGATCTTCGCGTGCAATCCATGACTCGCGAGCTCCGGGATGAGGCCGACGTCAGTGATCTCGACGAACGTCCTCGGCTTGATTGATTCGAAGCCGGCGTCAGCCTTCACCTCGTCGACACCGAGAACGCTCTTCGGAAACTCTTCCGGCAGCTCGCCCGCGCGCGCCTCGGGTACGACGAACTTGCCGAGCATCCACGCGTGCTCCCCGTCGCGGTAGCGCCCGTAGTTCCGCACCGCCTCCTCCATCGACAACGCGGCCGGCGGGAAGAGGCCGGCGTAGTCGATCAGTCCGGAGAGAAGTGCTTTTGCAGACCTTGCCAGCATTTCCAGTAATCGCGCTGCAGTTGCGGCGCCGTCAGCGCGGCGCGCGAGGGCTTGAGAACCAACCGCGTCTCGAACATGAACGCGAGCGTGTCGCCGAGGTAGCTCGGCTGCAGCTCGGCTGCCGAAGCCTGCTCGAACGTCGCCGCGTCGGGGCCGTGGCCGGACATGCAGTTGTGCAGACTCGCGCCGCCGGGGACGAAGCCTTCGGCCTTCGCGTCGTACGTCCCGAAGATCAGCCCCATGTACTCGTTCATGATGTTGCGGTGGAAGTAGGGCGGACGGAAAGTGTGCTCCGCCACCATCCAGCGCGGCGGGAAGATCACGAAATCGACGTTCGCCGTTCCCGGCGTGTCGCTCGGCGCCGTCAGCACAGTGAAGATCGACGGATCGGGATGATCGAACGAGACCGTGTTGATCGCGTTGAACCGCCGGAGGTCGTACTTGTACGGCGCGTAATTGCCGTGCCACGCCACGACGTCGAGCGGTGAGTGATCGATCTTCGCGGCGTACAGCTTGCCTAGGAACTTCGCGACGAGCGTGAAGTCGCCGTCGCGGTCCTCGTACGAGGCGACCGGCGTCAGGAAGTCGCGGGCGTTCGCGAGGCCGTTCGAGCCGACGGGACCGAGGTCCGGGAGGCGGAGGAGCGCGCCGTAGTTCTCGCAGACGTAGCCGCGCACCGGCTCATCGATCTCGACGCGGAACTTGATCCCGCGCTGAATGACGGCGATCTCGCCGGGACCGACTTCGACGACCCCGAGCTCCGTCGCGATACGCAACGAGCCTGTTTGCGGAACGACGAGCAGCTCGCCGTCGGCGTCATAGAAGAAGCGATCCGTCATCGAGCGGTTCGCGGCGTAGACGTAGACGCCGATCGCGTCATTCGCGCAGACCGGGACCAGGCCATCGACGAAGTCGGTCGGGTCGACCGGAATCGGGAACGGATCCCACCGGAGCTGGTTCGGCGTCTCCTCCAGCTCATCCCAGACGGCGCGCAGCGGCGCGAACGGCTCCTGCGTCACGCTGGGGCGAATCCGATAAAGCCACGAGCGGCGGTTCAGCGCGCGGGCAACCGTGAACGGCGTCCCACTCAACTGCTCCGCGTACAGCCCGTGCGCGACCTTCTGCGGCGAGTTCTGCCCGACGGGCAGCACGCCCGCAATCGCCTCGGTCGCGAACTCGTTGCCGAAGCCGGAAAGGTACGGCATTACAAGTTCCCGCGCTTCGCCTGCTCCGCCTCGATCGACTCGAACAGCGCCTTGAAGTTGCCCTTGCCGAAACCCCGCGAGCCCTTCCGCTGGATGATCTCGAAGAACACCGTGGGGCGGTCTTCCACCGGCTTCGTGAAGAGCTGCAGCAGGTAACCTTCGGCGTCCTTGTCGACGAGGATGTGCAGCTTCTTGATCTCGTCGATCGGCTCCTCGATCTCGCCGACGCGCTCCGCGAGCTCGTCGTAGTACGAATCGGGGACGCTGAGGAACTCGACGCCGTTCGCCTTCAGCTTCGTCACCGTCTCGATGATGTCGCCGCAGAGCAGCGCGACGTGCTGCACGCCGGGGCCGGCGTACCAGTCGAGATACTCGTCGATCTGCGACTTCTTGCGGCCGGGCGCCGGCTCGTTGATCGGGAACTTCACGACGCGGTTGTCGTCCGACATCACGATCGACATCAGCGCCGAGTACTCCGTCGAGATGTCCTTGTCGTCGAACGTGATGTAGCGCGAGAAGCCCATCACCTTCGAGTAGAACTCCGCCCACTCGTTCATCTTCCCGAGCTCTACGTTGCCGACGATGTGGTCGACGACCAGCAGCCCCGCCGATTCGTTCGGAACGTCGGCCGGCTGGTAGCCCGGCAGGAACGGTCCGCGATAGTCACGGTAGGAGATGAAGGAGTGCAGCGTGTCGCCGTACGTGTGGATCGCCGCGCGGCGGACGGTGCCGTTCTCGTCTTTCATGTCGTACGGCTCGATTGCCGGCTTCGCGCCGCGCCGCACCGCTTCGGCGAATGCGAAGTCGGCGTCTTCAACGAGCAGGGCGATGTCGCGGACACCGTCGCCATGCTGCCGGATGTGCTCCGAGCCCGCGTGTCCGCCGCGCAGCGGCGAGGTGATCACGAAGCGGATCTTTCCCTGCGAGAGGACGTACGACGCCGTCTCGCGATTTCCCGTTTCCAGTCCCGAATACGCCAGTTGCGAGAAGCCGAACGCCTTCCGGTAGAAGAACGCCGACTGCTTCGCGTTCCCCGACCAGAACTCGACGTGGTGGATCCGCTTGAGCTTCAGCGGGTTCTCGCCGCGCGTCACATCGCGCAGGGCGACATCGGTTTCCAAGGTGGCCGTCATGGGAAATCCTCCGTGAATTGGCTCCGTCATCCTGAGCCGCGTAGACGGCGAAGGATCTCAGAATGCGAAACAGTTTCGAATCCTGAGATCCTTCGCCGCGCTACGCCGGCTCAGGATGACGGAGCCGAGAGTCAGTCTATTTCACCGGTGCCTGCAGTTGCGATTCCAGCGCGATCTGCATCATGCGTCGCGTCTCGGGATCGGCGTGCTCGTACGTGCGTTGCAGCTCGTCGAAATCGCGGCGATCGCGCGTGATCGTGAAGCCGTCCGCCGGCTGCACGTGCGTCGAGACGTAGTCTTTTTGCCAACCGTTCGGCGTCAGCCGGAATTGCACGTACGGCAGCTCGTCGTCGAGCTCGTGACGCAGGAACTGCACCTTGCGGGTCCACGTGTCCTCGCCGAGCTCCACCGGCGGCTTCGGAATCGGCACAGGCAGCGGCTCCGGCTCATGCCCCTCGCGCAGGATCGACGCGAACAGCCCCTGGTTCGCGGAGTCGATGCTGAGGATGAAGAGGCCGCTGTGGTACACCAGCTTCGACCCGCGCCGCGCCACGATCTCCGACCGCGCCACCCGCACCGGCACCGTCGCCTTCTGACCGTTCCACATGATCGAGAGTTGCGGCGCCGTCAGCGGGAATCGGTCGAAGTGCTCGACCTTCGCCCCCACCATGCTCAACTCGATCACCTTCGCCGACACACCCCCAACCTCCGCCGTCACCCCCTCGGGAACCGCAAACCGTGGCGCCGCGCGCCGCTCTTCGGACATGTCAGCAGAGTTTGGCACACGGCGCGATTACTCGCACCGCCTCCCGCAACGATCCCGCCATCACATCCGGTTCCGCGGCGGCCAATGCCTCGCGGTTCGGGTAGCCGCCGGGGATGGCGATGGAGAAGACGCCGGCGGCTTTGGCCATGGCGATGTCCTCGGGCTCGTAACAGCGATACGTCGCCTCGGCGGTGTCAGGGTGCCATCCCAGTCGAACACCGCCGCGCGAAGCGGAGACGGAGTGCGGACGTCTACCAGATCAGCCGCACTCCCAACTGCATTTGACGCGGCTCGCCGACGCCGCTCTGCACGGTGCCGTCGAAGTTGAAAATGAGGTTCGTCACCTCGGGGCGATGCAGGTTCTTGCTGTTGAACACGTTGAAGACGTCGAGCGCCGGCTCGACCGTCATGCCGCCCTGCTTGAAACCGCGTGACAGGCGGAAATCGAGCGAGGAGTACTGGTTGTCCTTCCGGCCGAGATTGCGCTGCGTCACGCTGCCGTCCGAATTGATGCGGTCCTGCGGCGTCTGCGCGATCGCATTGAGGCGCGGCAGAGTAACACCGGGAGCCGGAGAATACGTCCCGCAAAAAGCATCGCTGACAACACACATGAGCGACTGCGGCTGCGCGGAACGGTACGAGTAGCGGAGGTTCAGATCGATTCCGTGCGGCGCGTTCCAGAGCACCCAACTGTTGATGCGGTGCCGCTGGTCGCGGTCGGAGTAGCCGTACTCCGCCGAGAGATCGGTGACCTTCGCGTAGCGCAGCGTGAACGGATCGCGCTCGTTGTCGTCGTCCGACTTGTCCTTCGAGTAGGTGTAGTAGACCTGGAACTGGAAATTGCTCGTCGGCCGCTTCGTGATGCCGACCGTCACGCCCTGATAGAGGCTGCGCGCAGACGACTCGACCGTCGTCAACTGCCCGAGCCCATTGGAACCATCGGCGCCGAGGCCGGTACTCCACGGCGAGCCGAGGAGCGGGTCGTTGCGGTTGACGAACCGCGTGATGTGCGAGCCCTTCGCGTAGTTGTACTTCACGAGGAACGCGTAGTCCTGGATGAGCTCCTTCTCCCACGACGCGCCGAGAGATGTCGTGCGCGGGTTCTTGAAGTTCTTGTCGAAGACGAACACGTCGGGATCGAAGGGCGCGGAGATACATGCCGCCGAAAGCGGGTCCGGATAGATCGGCAGGCACTTGTCGGGATTGAAGGCGCTACTGCGAAAGATCGTCTGTCCGAGGCTGCCGTTCGTGGAACGGGTAGAGGCGAGCGTGAGGCCCGGGACGCGGCCGTAGAAGATGCCGGCGTCGGCGCGGACGACGTCGCGGCCGTCGCCGCTCGGATTCCAGGCGATGCCGAGGCGCGGCTGCCACATGCCGTAATCGGAAGGAATCTTGCCGTTGGACGGGAACTCCTGCCCCTTCGACGTCGTGCCGATGAACTTGGCGAAGAAGACCTGGCTCGGCGGCGTGATCGGGTCCGGCTCGATCTCCGCTTCCCAGCGGAGCCCGTACTGTACGTTGACGTTCGTCGTCGCCTGCCAGCTGTCCTGAACGAACAGCGCGGGCTCCGTCTGCGGAATGCTCTGCGTTCCTGCCTGCTCGGCGGTCAATCCACCGACGCCCGCCTGCTGCAGGAAGAGCAGCACGTGGTTGTTCGTGTGGTTGTCCAGATCCTCGAGGAAGCCGTCGGTCGAGTCGAAGATCCAGCGGCCGTTCGCGAAACCGACGAAGGTCTGCACCGAGTTGACGCGGTTGAACTCCGCGCCGGCCTTGTACGAATGCGCGCTGTGGAGGAACGAAACGTTGTCGTTGAACTGCACGCGCGTGTCGTAGTACTTGACCGGGATGAAGAACGGCTCGCCGAAGCGATAGCTGTGCCCGATGTCGAACGCGGTGTCGGGGAACGGACGGTTCTGTACCGGCACGAGCGGACCGTCGTACGGCCGCGGGCGGTTCTCACGCGCGAACTGGAAGCGCGCCTCGTTGAGGACATTCGAGCTGAACGTCGTGACGCCCTGTCCGCTCAGCGCATGCGACGAGTCCTTCTCGACCGCGTTGGCGCTGGTACCCCAGTGGTCGACGTCGAACGTACCGTTCTTCTGCTCCGACCAGGTGTCGGTGTAGCGGAGCGTGAGGGCGTTGCGTGAGGTGGCGTTGTAGTCGCCCTTGAGGAGGAAAACGCGGGCGTCGTTGGTCCGCTCGATCGGCGCGTTCTGGTTCGGGAGGCCGATCTTCGCGAGCGCGTCGACGACCCGCTGCTCGATGCGTGACGGGTCGTTCTGCTTGGTGGTCGTCGCCTTCTGGAAGTCGGCGGCGGCGAAGTAGAAGAACTTGTCGCGGATGATCGGACCGCCGATGGTGAAGCCGGTCTGATACTGCTTGCTCGGGAACTTCGGCGCGAGCGAGCCATCGGGATTCTTCGCGCGCGAGCTGAGCGAGTCGTTCTTCCCGACGAGGTGCGCCGTCCCCTGCGTGTCGTTCGTCCCCGACTTCGTGATCACGTTCACGAAGCCCGACTGCGAACGGCCGAACTCCGCGTTCGCGCCGTCGGCGACGACGACCATTTCCTTGACCGCGTCGAGGTTGAATGTGAACGCCGGACGCTGCCCGCCGCGCTGCTCGCCGAAGAACGGGTTGTTGAAGTCGGCGCCGTCCACCGAGACGTTGTTCTCGATCCCCTTCTGGCCGTTGATCGAAAGCTCGTCGCCGTCCGGCCCCTGCACGATCGTGACGCCGGGCGTCAGCTTCGTCATCTCGAGGAAGTTGCGGCCGTTATTCGGCAGGTCCGACATCGCCTTCTGGTCGAGGCGCGTCGCTCCCTCCGTGCGCGCCACTTCGATCAGCGGCACCGCGGCGGTGACGACGATCTGCTCCGACGCGGTCGTCTGTTGCATTTTCACGTTGACCTTGAGCGTCTGGCCGACGCCGAGGTCGAGGCCCTTGATGACCTGCGGCGCGAACCCTTCCAGCGTTGCCTTCACCTGGTACGGACCGAGCGGCAGGAGCACGCCGCGATACAGCCCTTGCGCACTGGTGACTTCGACCTTCTCGAAGTTCGTCGCCGTGTTCTTCAGCGAAACCGTGACACCCGGCAGCAACGCGCCGGTCGCGTCCGTCACCGTCCCTTCGATGACGCCCGTGGTCGCCTGGGACTGGGCGAAGAGGGAAAGAGGAACGAGGAAAAGGACGAGGAGACAGACGAGGGCCGTTCGTCGCATGAGCGCTCCTTCACGCAGGTTTCGTTGGACGATTCCAATTTAGGGCGTGAGCGACGGCACGTCAAACATAATTCCGTCATCCTGAGCGTCAGCGAAGGGATCTCCAGATGCGCTCTGCGAGGCGCGCCCCGTTCGATGCTACCTTCTCCTCCACACTCATGGACGACCAGCACGACTCCGACGAGGCGTATCTCGCGAGCCTCGGGTACGCGCAACAGCTCTTCCGCGAGATGGGCGGGTTCTCCAACTTCGCCATCTCCTTCTCGATCATCTCGATTCTGACCGGCGCGGTGCTGCTGTACGGGTACGGCCTCAAGTTCGCCGGCCCGCTCGCGAACTCGGTCGGGTGGCCGCTCGTCAGCGTCTTCACGCTGGCCGTCGCCGCGTCGATGGCGGAGATCGCGTCGGCCTATCCGACGGCCGGCGGCCTGTACTTCTGGTCCTCCCGTCTGGGCGGACGCGGTTGGGGATGGACGACGGCGTGGCTGAACATGATCGGGCAGGTGACGATCACCGCCGGGATCAACATCGCCGCCGCGATCTATCTCATCGGCGCGACGACACATCTTCTCGGCATGCCGCCGGACACCGGCACGAACTGGTACTTCCAGGTCGCGATCATGGTCGTGATCATGATCCCGCAGGTGCTGATCAACCTGTACGGCATCCGGCTGACCGCGCGGCTGTCGGACATCAGCGTCTGGTGGCACGTCGCTGGCGGCGGCTTGATCGTCGTCGCACTCGCGTTCGCGGGCCGGCACCACAACACCCTCGCGTTCCTCTTCTCGTTTCGCCCGACCGGAGCAGCCGAGGTCGCGAAGTGGTACGGGGCGGCTCCGGCGGCGCTGCTCTTCGTCCTCTCACTGCTGCAGGCGCAGTGGACATACACTGGCTACGACGCCTCGGCGCACGTCGCCGAGGAGACGAAGATGGCGCGGCTCAACTCGGCGTGGGGGATCTTCCTCTCCGTCGCAGTGTCGGCGGTCTTCGGCTACGTGATGCTGCTGGTATTGACGTGGTGCATACCGAACGGCGACGTCGCGGCGACCGCGGCCGATCCGTACCCGGTGCTCTACATCGTCGCGAAGAACCTGACGCCGGTGCTGACGAACGTGATCGCGATCCTGATCGGCGGCGCGATGTGGCTCTGCGGCCTCGCCTCGGTCACGTCGATGGGTCGCATGTGGTACGCGTTCGCGCGCGACGACGGCATGCCGGGATCGTCGTTGCTCAAACGCGTCAGCGGCGTCCACCGGATCCCGGCGTGGGCGATCGTCGTCACGAGCATCCTCTCGGTGCTCGTCTGTCTCTACGCCGCCGCATTCAACGTCGTGACGTCGATCAGCACGATCGCGCTCTATCTCGCTTACGTGATCCCGATCTGGCTCAACTTCCGGAACCGCCTGACCGGCCGCGGCGAGTGGATGACCCGCGCCGTCGCGCCGTGGAGCCTCGGCCGATTCGCCCCATTCATCAACGGCGTCGCGATCGTATGGGTCGTCCTCATCACCGTCATCTTCATGCTCCCGCCCAACCAGCTCGTCTTCTGGACGATGCTGGGCCTCAGCGCGTTCATGCTGATCTGGTGGCTCGTCAGCGCGCGACGTGGCCGCTGACGTATTGGCCGGTGCGGACCCAGGCTCCGTTCTGAACGGTCCAGAAGTCGAAGTTGCCGCTCTTGCGATCGCCGTTCGCGTCGAGCGCGGTCGATCCGGTCGTGCCGTTATAGCGCTGGACGTTTCGGACGAACGCCTCGCGGCGCGTGTCGGACGAGCCGCGGGACTCGATGAACGAAAGCGCGATCACCCACGCAGCGTCATACACGGACAACGAGTAGGCATCGGGCGCGAAGCCGACTCGTGCCTGGATCGCGTCGCTGACCGGTTTCCAGACGTCTTTTGCCGCGTCGTCGAGGCCGACGTTCGGCGCGGTGAACTGCGTCGCCGCGGCGAAGGCGGCAGCGTTCGCGTCGGCGAGGATCGCCTGCGACTGCACGACACCGTCGCCGCCGTACCAGCGGAGTGACGCGAGATCGCTGTCGAGCCGCGCGCGATTGAAGATCGACACCGCCTCTTCGAACGACGCAAGGTAGACCGCGATCTTCGCCGACGGCTTGCTGTTCTTGATGCTGCGCACCGCGGTGCCGAGGGCGTTCACGGTCGCTGTGAAGTCGGTGGTCGACGTGTCGTACTGCACGCCTGCTGCGACCGTACCACCGGCCGCGGTGAACGACGCGGCGGTCGAGTCGTGCAGACCATTGTTGCCGGCGTCGTTGCGCCAGATCGGAACGACCGTGTCGAAGCCGTCCGCGCGCATCAGCGCCGCGATCGCGGCTCCTTCGAGCTTGTCGTTCGGCGCGAGGCGGAACAGGTTGTCGCCCGGAATCGCGAGCGAAGACGCGGTGCTTCCCTGGCTGATGAGGATGATGTTGTGCGCGTTGGCGTAATCCTTCACCGCCGCCGCCTCGGAGCTCGTCTGCGGTCCGATGACGTACTGATCGCCGTTCGCGTCCATCGCGATCAGCCGCGTCAGCGCGGTCGCCGGTACCTGCCCCGTGTCCTGCGAGTCGGTCTCGACGCGATACGGCAACCGCAGCGCGACCATCTCGGCGTTGATGTCATTCGCCGCCAGGTCGAGCGCCGCCACGCTGGCGTTCCCGAGCGTCGCGCCGCCGCCGGTCGTCGCGAACAGCCCGCCAATGCGGATGGTCGACGGCAAGGCAACCGAGGCGCGGTGCTTCTGCGCGAACAGCGGACAGACGAGGAGCAGGGAGAGGAGGATGGGTAACCGGCGCATGCCGCGCATTCTAGCGGACCATCGCCGGCAGGATTGCCGGCGCCACACTCAGAACGCCATGTTCCGGGTGATGCGCCAGTGTCCATCCGTCTGGCGCTTCCAAACCGTTAGATATCTGCCTCCGCTGCGAACCGGCGGCTGTCCGGTCTCGAGCCAGGCGTGCCCCCACTCGTAGATCGTCGAGTCGTCGATGACGGCGGTCCCGTCCTGCACGATCCCGCCGTCGTGGATCTCCTTCATCTTCGGGAAACGCGCGGCGTACATCGCGACGATTGCCGCCCGGCCGCGCGTCACCGTCCCGTCGGGCGCGATGAAGATGCCGTCGTCCACGTATGCCGCCGCGATCGTCTCGGCATCCCGGCGCCGCAGCGCCGGGACCCAGTCGTCGTTCGCGTGCTCGATGTCCGCCCTCGCGCCCGCGAGGATGGCGTCACACTGCATTCACTTCGCGTCGCTCTTCACCGGCACGCGCTTCCAGTAGCCGTCTTCTTCCTTCCAGTTGTAGCGCGGCTTCCCTTCGATCTTGTGGATCGTGGTGTCGGTCATCTCGAGCTTGTCGCCGTTCGACTTGAGGAAGAAGTCGACGTCGATGACCTTGCCATTCGGGTCCTTCATGTCGACGCACGCGAAGTACGTGTCGGCGTTGAGCTTCGAGAGCCGCTCCTTGTGGACGTGATCGAGCTTCAGGTCCCATGTCTTGTGCAGCTCCGGGTCTTCGACCTGGAAGACGCCGTTCTTTGACTTCTCCGCGATGTCCTCTTTGATCTTCTTCTCGAGCTCGTTGACCGAGAAGTCCTTCGCCTTCGTGCTGCTGTTCGGATGCTCAGGATGCTCCTGCGCCACGACATTCAGCGCGACAAGCGACACGACGGCCAACGCGATCGACAGTTTCCGTTTCATGGGATGCCTCCTCATTGATTTTCACACAACATCGTTTTCATGGCTTGCGCGTCGCCGTCACGACGATCGGCAGACCGACGAAGAAGATGTGTCCGACGAGCTGCACCCACCATCGCGGCGTGATCGACGGAGGCCGGTGAACCAGCAGCGGGATGACTCCGAGCGACATCACGAGCCAGATGAAGGGACCGTAGACGATCGCAAAGCTCCAGGGCGGCCGCCAGAAACGCATCACGCCGAAGATGAAGACGGCCGACCAGAAGTAGGCGACCGCGAAGTGCATCAGCACGCCGATCAACGTGGTGCGCATCCCGCCGCCCAACGCCGACGGGCCGAGGAGCACCGCGGCGACCCCTTGCCAGACGCGCGATGCCGACTTGTTCACAACGAGGCTCTGCACGGTCGCAAAGAGGCCGTCGCAGATGCCGATCACCAACCCGGTGACCAGGAGCCGATTCGCCGCCGATGTCATTTCGCGCGATCGTAGCCCTGCGCGACGCCGCGGGCAGCGAACTTTCTGCTACACGAACGCCTTCACGATGCGGCCACCGCGGCCGACGCGCAGTCCGTCGATACGCCCCGCGAAGTATCGCGCGTTGATCTCCTCGGCGCCCCAGTCGACATGCGACGCGAAGCCGAAGCGGCGCAGAAGAGCGGACATCTCGTCCGGTAGGAAGAACGTCTTCCACGGCTCGCCAGCCCGGGCGACGCGTTTCGCCATTCTTCGCACGACGAAGCGCTCGGCGAAATTCAGGGCATCGGTCGAGACGCCGTAGTCGAACACGATCGTCGTTCCCGCCGGCATCCGCGCGACGCATGCAAGCGTCGCTTCGATCGCCGGCAGTTCGAGATACGGCACGACGCCGAGCCAGCAAACAACCGCGGGCGAGTTGCGATCGAAGCTGCTCGATGCGAGCGCCTCTTCGAGCGACGTGATGGCGAGATCGGCGCCGATGAAGGTCGCGGTCGGCGGGACAGGAATGCCGCCTTCGGCGAGCCGCTGTCGCTTCCCACGCTGCGTCGACGGATGGTCGACCTCGAAGACGTGCAGTTGCGGGAACGGATTGCGATACGCGAACGTGTCGTAGCCTGCACCGACGATCACGTACTGCGTAACGCCTCGCGCCACCGCCGCCGCGACTTCCTCCTCGGAAATGCGGCTCCGCACGACGAGAAACGCCCGCAAGTAGCCCGACACAGGCGACGTGTCGAGATGCTTCGGATCGTCGCGGACCCGTGCCGCGACCTCGGGCTCCAGAATCCGCAACGCCAACGGATCGCTGAACACGAGCGGAGCGTCGAGCAGCTGATGAACCGCTCGTCGCGCCGCCACACGTTCCGCCGTCCGGCTTCCGACACCTTCACGCATCTATGGTGGGAGATTCTAGAATCGTGTGATGCTTGAAGAGTGGCTCGCCCTGCCTGACGTCATCGAACGCGCCTCCGCGACGCCTGAAACGGTGCACCACCTGCTCGAAGCGAACCTCGTCGCGTCGAACATGATCCTCGCCGCCCTCGGCACCGACAATTATTACTTCGACTGGTCGTGGCTCATGCCCGACGAGCAGTGGACGGCGCGCCTCGGCTACGACAAGGTCGCGCCGGAACCCGCCATCGAGCTGTTTCGCGCTCTCACGAAGTACTTCTCGGCGCTCCTTGGGCGCGACCCGAACCTGCTGCAGCGAACGATTCGCCTCAAAAACTCGGGAGACAGCGAGCCGTACACGATCACGGTGGCGGAGATTCTCGGCCGAGAAGTCGAGCACGCGCGGGAGCACTTGTCACGACTACCCCACCCTTCATGACGAACAGCACGCGCTGCGTGGCGGTGATGTCGGCAAGCGGGTCGCCGTCAACCGCGATGATGTCGGCGTCGAAACCCGGCGCGATGGAGCCGATGCGATTGCCGAGTCCGAGGGATTGGGCGGCGAGCGACTGAGCGGCGACGAGGGCGCGCATCGGCGGCATGTGCGCTTCCTGCACGCGCGCGACGAGCTCGCGCGCATTTTGGCCGTGCGCGCCGGCGACGGCGTCCGTGCCGAAGACGATCTTCAGGTTCGGCACCTTCAGCGCGCGCTCGACGAGGGCGTTGGCTTTGGGAATCGCGTCGCGGAGGATGTCGAGCGTCTGCGGCGTGAGGTTCGGGTAGTGCTCGTGCTGTTCGATGTAATTGCGGAAAACGAGCGCCACCTGCGGATCGAAGTACGTTCCGTGCTCCGCCATCGTGCGGAGGTCGTCGTCGCTCGCGAAGAGACCGTGCTCCACCGACGTGCAGCCGGCCTTTGCCGACATGCCGACCGCGCTGCCGAAGGCGTGGACGACGGACCGCAGCCCCACCGCCTTCGCCTCGCCGCATGCGGCATCGAGCTGTTCCTGCGTCAACGTCGGCTTTCCGCCGGACCCGAGGCCGGTGGAGGCGAAGATCTTGATGACATCGGCGCCGTCGGCTTTGAGCTTGCGCACGGTGGCGCGAATCTCGTCTGGCGTCAGCTTCGGGTCGCTGATCGGCTGCAGTGACGTGAGGATCTTCGAGCCGGGGACGTCGCCGCGATCGATCGCGTCGCGCAACGCCTTCTCGGACGGCGCGCCGACGCTCTGTACGGTCGTGAATCCCGCGCGCAGGTCCTTCCACGCGTTGCTCTCCATCTGCAACGCGCCCCACTCCTGATCCTCGGCCGTCTCGTCTCTCTGAGCGATGACTCCCTGCTGGTTGAAATGCCAGCTCACGTGCACGTGCGTGTCGATGAGGCCAGGCATCACGGTGAGCCCGCGGAGGTCGACGTTCACCGGCCCTGCCTTCGGATCGATCTTCGTGATCTTCCCGTGCTCGACGACGATCCGCGTGTCGTGTACGACGTTGCCGCGCCCGTCGAGGAGCGTGGAGACGGCGATGACGGTGGGCTTGTCCTGAGCGAGAACGGAGAAAGAGAAGAAGAGTGAAAGGAGGAGAGCGAGGCGGTACATGGGAGCGATAGTTTACCGATTTCGTGTGTGGCGGAGTATCTCGAGTTCCCGCCGCAACGGTTCCCAGTAGCGCCGATCTGCTTCGCGCTCCGCTTCCTCTTCGTTCCTGAGTGCGGCGGCAATCGCCTGCTCGTCACCCGTCAATACTTGCCGCAGCAGCGACCTTCGCCGGACAAGACGGCGGCAAGTATCGGGATGTGCGCCGGCAACGGCGACAAGCAGTTCGGGCGTTCGCAGCTCGCTGAGCCAGAAACGAATGTCAACGGCAGTCGCGGTTTCCCTTCGGCCGAAGAAGTCGGCCTCGACGAGGCGCCGAATCATCGGCCAGTCCTTGTCACGCTGCGTTT
This sequence comes from Thermoanaerobaculia bacterium, assembly GCA_036003305.1. Classification (GTDB taxonomy): domain Bacteria; phylum Acidobacteriota; class Thermoanaerobaculia; order Gp7-AA8; family Gp7-AA8; genus DASXHZ01. The sequence goes on along the minus strand of DASYSN010000501.1, from coordinate 4,778 downwards.
TCTTGGCCCGAACGAGGTCGGGAACCGACAGAAGGTCGAAGGTCGTGCCATCCGGCAATTCCACCGTCGTCCGCCGCTTCCAAAGCTTCGCGAATGGATCGACACCTCTCATGCGCGACATGACGTCGACACGTAAACCGTCGACTTCAGGATCGTTGCAACGGAAATGAATCGCGTGTCCTTTGCGCAAGTACTTGGCCTCGAAGGGGGGTACAGCGATGACCTCAGCGCGAAGATCCTCCATCGCGCCGCGAAGAGCATCGAGGTTCGCGACGCTGGCAAGGATCGCTAAATCGACATCGCGGCTGAATTCAGCGGCGCCGTACGACACGCACGCCTGTCCGCCCATGAGCAGTGCTCTGACGCGGTGCGCGCGCATCGAAGAAAGGACTCTGAGTATCGGGCTCGGGATCAAGCGAGCCTCCGAGTGCGAGGAAGGATTGCCACAGTTTCAGGCTCTCGCGCCAACGCTCTGCCGGCGTGAGACGGAACCACTCCGCCCACTCCGCGCCAACGAGATCCTCCGCACGAATGTTGGGAGCAATGGCCTCGGTTCGGGAATGAGGTCGCAATGTCGCCAGAATGGCATCGACCGACGGAACGGCTGATCTCTCGAATTTGTCGCGAAGAACAACTAGAAAGAGTCAGAATTGCTGCGGAGAACCAACTTTGTCTTGTTCTCGTTGCGTTTATGAAGATCGGTGAGCGGCTCGCACGTGCACTCGAGCGCGCGGGCAAGTCCCAGCGCGAGGTTGCTCTCCGCGCGAAGATGGAGGAAGGGACGCTGAGCAAGATCATCACCGGCAAGACCGAGAGCCCCTTCTTCAGCACGATCGAGAAAATCGTGCGGGCGGCCGATCTCACGTGGGGCGAGCTGTTCGAAGAGCCGCAGATGCGGCTTTCCGAGGGCGACGCGCGCGTTGCGCGCGAGTTCCGTCAGGTGCTCGACCGCGTCATCGAAAACGACACGAAGCAGAAACGTCGCGACCCAGGCCACTCGATAATCCGTGACGCACCGCGTCGCGAATATGACGACGTCGTCGATCTTCCGGCAGAAGAAATCCCGGAAGGGTACCAACGCGTGAATGCGAACCGCGTGTATCGCGTGCAGACCGACGCGATGGGGATTCTCGAAGGATCGCTGATCTTCGCGCGCGCGACGCAGAACCTCGACTCCGCGGACGGAGAGACCGTGGTCTGTCGTCTCAACGGCAAGCTGTATCTGCGGCGCCTCGACCGCCGCGGAGGAAAAACGATCCTCGAAGCCGCGAATCCGCGCTATCCCGCCATCCACATCAAAGAGGATGACCAATTCGCGCTGGTGGCGATTACGCTCGTTTAGCGGGTCGCGTGCGGCCGAAGAACAAGACGTAGCCGTCGGCGTCCCGCACCTCGAAGCCACGCAGGCCGTCGTCGGTGTCTTTGAGCGGAGCGGAGAAGGTGACGCCGCGCGACGCGAATTCGTCCGCTAGGGCATCGGGATCGGGGACGGAGAGGTACGCGTCCCACCGGGCGTCGGGGTGGCGCTCGCAGTTCGGGAGCGGCGGCACGCCCACGGCTTTCAACATGATCATGGCCGCGTCGCGCTCCACGATTCCGAAGAACGGATCGTCGTCAGGGCCGCGGAAGGTGACCTCGAAGCCGAGGTTGTCGCGGTAGAACGCGAGCGCGGCGTCAAGGTTTGCGACGATGAAGAAGGGGGAGATGCCACTTACCACCGGTCGTGTCATTCGTGCCTTGGTTCTTACTCAGCCGTCTTCGCAAAGGGACGAGCCAAAATGGCAGCGCCCGTTGCCAATTTAGCGACGCACCGAGCTACGCCAGCAGCCCTCGGTGCCATTTTGGCTCCACAACGAGCCATTTCAGCAGACTTCGGTGCCATTTTGGCTCCGGAGCGAGCCATTTCAGCAGACCTCGGTGCTAAACCGGCTGGGGGGTCAGCCAATTTGGCTCGCGGGCGAGCTATTTTGGCTGCGATGCGAGCCAAATTACCGCGCCGGTCCGATGTTTTGGCTCGACCGCGAACGAATTAGTTCCTCCCAATTGTCCTTTTCCGCAATGTTTGATTGCCGAATACGCAATTTTTCCGGCGGGACTGACGGCGTGCAGGCAGTCGCTCCAAAAATGCAACTCAAATTGTCTCAATGACATCCGCGCCGTTAACAGAACTGTCACCAAAATTCTTATCGCGTCGGTTGACGGCCTCTCGCTACTGTGACTGCGGTCGCGATCGGTTCTTTGAAAGGCATTCTCGAGGATGCCATCGCCCACCGCGGTCCGGCCGGCCGGCGGCGGGTAACCCAAGAGCCGAGGAGTCGTGCGCGCGTGGCGCACGGCTTCTCGGGGAGAGGAAGAGTGTTCGATCATGGCTAATACGAATAACATCGCCACAACCACAACCGACCCGGCAACGTTCGTCACACCCGACGAGGCGGTGCAGATTCTGCGAGCGCTTCAGACGCGGCTCCAGACGCCCGACGACTCCCGCGTGGCGCATATGAAGTCGGCGACCCTGTCGAACGTCGATCCGCACTTCATCACGGCGTCGATCAACGCGATCGGAGCCATCGACGCAGTGCAGGCGGCGGTAGGACTCACTGGAGACGACGCACGTCAAGAGGCGGAAACGGCGTCACGCTGGACCGCATTCACTGACGAGCTCCGGACGATGCTCGCCGCCGCCGTCAGTGCCGACCGTACCCGCCGCCGGAACCTGGGGCTGACGGCGCTCCAGACGTACAGCATCTGCAAGCAGCTCAACCGCGACAAGACCCGCTCCCAGCAGGTCGCGGCACATCTGCAGGAGATGAAACGTCTGAACAAGCTCGGCGCGAAGTCGGGTAAGGGCTCGTCGTCGGAACCGCCGAACCCCGGACCCGTGACCACTTCCACTCCCCCGGTGAACGCGTCCTGATCCTCAGTTCCCCGTTCCGGGCGCGCGCCAGCGCGCCCGGAACACTGCGGGATCGACTCAAGCCGGCGGATAGAGCCGGTCGAACTCAGGATCGCCGTGGAGTGGGGCAAGATCAGGGTCGCGGCGGGTCCAGGTGGCGTCGCGGTATCCGGACTCCCACGCCTTGCGAATCGCGATGAGGGCGTCAGGAGTGTTGTTCATCGCGCAGAAGACGCAAGCCGTGTTGTAGAGAATCATCGAGTCGTCGGGGCGGAGACCCATCGCCATTTGCGCTTCGCGCTTGGCATCGTCGAAGCGGCCGAGCGTCGCGTAGTCGCCGGCGAGCAGGACGCGGGCGCGGGCGTCCTCGGGCATCTTCTTGATGTGGCCCTCGTAGATCGCGATCTCGCGGTGGAGGTAGTTCATCAGCGCGTCCTTCTTGCCGAGGGCGCCGAGCGCGTTGTGGATCGGGACGGTCGTGTTGTAGTTCTCGCCGGCGTGCGCGAGCGCGTCTTCGAGCATGTCGACCACATCCTGATAGCGGCCGGCGGCGAAGAGCGCTCGGCCGAGCAGATAGTAGCCTCCGTCGAGGTCCGGCATCTTCGCGAGCGCGGCGCGGATCTTTGCGGCCGCCTCGTCATGCCGCCCTTCCGCGAAGATCACCCACGCCTCGGCCAGCTGAATCTCCGGCGCGTCCTTCCCCTGGGCGATCGCCCTTTGTGAAGCCGCGATCGCGCGGTCGATCCACTCCTGCTGCCGTTCGAAGTGGTAATAGTACTGAGCGCAGACGTTCGCGATTGCGGCGTGCGCCAGCGCGAAGTGCGGATCGAGCGCCACGGCGTTCTCGTACATCTGCAGCGCGAATTGCAGGTCCTGCCGCCCGACGCGGCGCGCGTAGTTGCGGCCGCGCAGGTAAAGGTCGTAAGCCTGCAGGTTTTCGGTCGGCTTCGTCGAAAGCGCCTGCTGCTCCTGCGGCGAGAGCGTGATCCGAAGCGCCGCGGCGATCTTCTGCGCGATCTCGTCCTGCACCTCGAAGACGTCCTTCATCTCGCGGTCGTATCGCTCGGACCAGAGCGGAAAGTCGGTCGACGCATCGACGAGCTGGGCGTTGATCCGCAGCCGCGCGCCGGCACGCCGCAGGCTGCCGATGAGCACGTACGACGCCCCCATCTCCTTGCCGACGAAGCCCGCCGTCACCGGCTTGTCGCGGTAGGCGAGCACCATGGCGCGCGAAAACGTCCGCAGTCCCTGGATCTTCGACAGCTCGGTGGTGATGTCTTCGGTGATGCCGTCGCGAAGGTATTCGTCCTCCTTCACGCCGCTGAGGTTCTCGAAGTAGAGGACGGCGATGGAGTGCTCGCGATGCTTCGGCGTCGCGCCGGAACGCGACGTTCCCGAATCCGCCGCCACACGCCCGCCGGAATCGAGATCGCGCTTCAACCGCTTGAGCGCCGTCTTCATCTCGGTGGCGCTCTGGTACCTAAGATCGCGATCCTTCTCCAGCGCCTGACCGACGATCCGTGCGAGCTCCGGCGGAAGCGAGCCGTTGAGCTGCGTCAGCGGCACCGGCTCGCGATTGAGAATCGCATCGAAGACGATCGCCGAGGTCTCGCCGGGAAACGGCAGCGAGGCCGTGGCCATCTGGTAGAGCACCGTGCCGAACGAGAAGAGATCGGTCCGCGTGTCGGTGACCTGCCCGCGCGCCTGTTCGGGCGACATGTACGAGACGGTGCCGACCGTCATGCCGGCCGACGTCAGCTCTTCGTTCCGCACCGCGGTCTGCATCGTGGAAGGTTCGATGGCGCCGCCGCCTCCGCTGCCGCCCGGACGTTCGATCTTCGCCAGCCCGAAGTCGAGGATCTTCGCCTGCCCGCGCGAGGTGACG
>DASYSN010000500.1:0-6846 GCA_036003305.1 Thermoanaerobaculia bacterium | reverse complement strand
CTTGAATGCCGTGACGATCTGCCGCATCCGATCGGCGCGGAAGTTGATCCAGATGAGCGCGTCGCCGTCTTCGACACGGCCGTGATGGACGGAGATCGGCTCCATGAATTCGTCGGTGATGTTCTGCTCGTAGAAGCGGTGGAGCGTGCCAAGCGGATCCTGCGACTGGACGCCGACGCCGAGGGTCATCAGGTCGTAGCCGCGCTGCACGCGCTCCCAGCGCTTGTCGCGATCCATCGTGTAGTAGCGGCCGATGATCGTCGCGAGATGCGCGTTCGGCTTGCCGTCGAGATGAGCGAGGAGCTGCCGCAGGTACTTGTCAGCCGATTTCGGCGGCGTGTCGCGGCCGTCGAGGACCGCGTGGACGAAGACCTGTTTCGCGCCCAGCCGCAGCGCCGCGTCGATCATCCCGTGCAGGTGCGATTGCAGCGAGTGCACGCCGCCGTCGGAAAGGAGTCCCGCGAAGTGGACGTTGCGTCCCTTCACGCTGCTCATGAAGACGTCGTTGCGATCGAGCTCGCCGTTGTCGATCGCCTTGCTGATCCGGACGATGTCCTGATCGACGACCCGTCCGGCTCCAATGTTCAGGTGCCCCACCTCCGAGTTCCCCATCTGGCCGGCCGGCAAACCGACGGCGAGACCGGAGGCGTCGAGCGTGGTCCAGGCTGAATCGCGGAACAGCGCGTCGAAGCGAGGCTTGTCGGCCATCGCGATCGCGTTCCACTCTTTTTCTTTGCGGCAGCCGAAGCCGTCGAGGACGATGAGGATCAGGAAAGGGCGGGTCACGACGTCGTGGCGTGTTTTTCTCTTTTGAACACCATGCCGATGTGGTCAGTGGCGCCGGTCTTGAAGTTGATCGACGTGATGGAGACGAGCTCCCAGCCGTCGTCGCCGAGGCGATTCAACTCTTCCGCACGGCGCGGATCCATTGAGTAGTTCTCCGATCGGACGTTGATGATCTTGTACTCCCAGGTCTTCATTGTCCGCCCCTCCCGTATTGCTGAATGGTCACCGAATGGATCAAGCCGGAGTGTATCAGAACGTGTGCATGCGGTTCCGCCACTCCACCGCTTCTCCCGGATAGTCGGTGATGATTCCGTCGCAGCCGGCGTCGTGCAGGCGCTGCCAGTCGCGTTCGCGATTCGGGGTCCACGGCACGACGCTGATCCCCTCGGCGTGAAGCGATTCGACCAGCTCGCGATCGACGTAGCGGAACTGCGGGAAGAGCCACGTCGCACCGAGCCGCTTCATGGACTCGGCCGTGTTGACGAGCCGTCCGAAGACCGTGAGGCCGAGGGGAAACTCGACATGGCGGCGCGCGAGCTCCGCGATGAGCGTGTGATCGAACGACGCGACGATGATGTTCGTCAGACCGGCGATCTCGGAGAGAAGCACGTCCTCCCACTTCGCGCGCTTCACCTCGAGCACCATCGTGCCGCGGCCCGCGAACTTCGCGAGGTCGCTGACGCGCGCGAGCTCGTAGCCGACCTGCGGAATCCAGTCGGCGGCGAGCGTCTCGATCTCCGCCTCGCGCCATTCGTCGTCATGGAAGAGGACGGCTGTGTTGTCGGACAGCAGGCGGAGGTCGGTCTCGAAGCCGTCGGCGCCGGCGCGGAGCGCCTCCTCGAATGAAGCGACGCTGTTTTCGGGGAAGCGGCGGGGACTGCCGCGATGGCCGAAGACGAGGAAGCGATCCGACACGTATCTCTCTTGAGGGTTTCGACTTGCCGTGGTAGGTTGGTCGCTACAGCGGAGCAAAAATCAATGCCTAAAAGAATCCTTCTCGCGGATGACAGTATCACCATCCAGAAGGTCGTCGAACTGACGTTTTCCGACGGCGATTACGAAGTGGTCGCCGTCAATAACGGCGCGAAAGCGATTCAGAAGCTCGCCGAGATGCGCCCCGACGTCATCCTCTCCGACATCATCATGCCGGAGAAGAACGGATACGAAGTTTGCGAGTACGTGAAGTCGCATCCGGAGTACCGGACGATTCCCGTCGTGCTGCTCACCGGCACGTTCGAGCCGTTCGATCCCGACCGCGCCGACAAGGCGGGTTGCGACGCGGTGGTGACGAAGCCGTTCGAGTCGCAGAGCCTCATTCACAAGGTCGACGAGCTGATTCAGCAGGCCCAAAGCAGCGCGGCGGCCAGCGCGCCGACGATCAACGCACCGACGCCGGCAGCCGCTCCGCCTCCACCGCCGGAACCGGAGCCGGAGCCGATGGCGTCCCCATGGGCGGAGGAGGCGCCGTCGATGGACGAGTCGCCGTTCGGCGGCAGCGCGCCCGCGTTCAATCCGGCGCCGGGCGGCGACGCCTTCGCGTCCGGATTCCAGCCGCATGGCAGCGACATCTTCGGCTCGGCGCCGAGCCAGATCGCCGAGAGCGCGGCGAGCGAGATGCCGTTCGAGACGCCGCCGACCGAGGCGTTCAGCAGCGAGACGCGCGCGTTTACGAAGATGTCGTTCGAAGACTTGCAGCAGATGGCCGAGCCGCAGCATCAGGCGGCGTCGGAACCGGAACCGATCCCCTCACCAATTCACGAAGAACCGCCGGCGTTCGGCGGCGAGACCCGCGCGTTCCCGCGCATGTCGTTAGAGGATCTCGAGAAGATGACGGAGCAGCCTGCACCGGCGCCTCCGCCACCCGCGCCCGTGCCGTCCGAGTCGCTGCCGTGGGAAGAGCAGACGCCGGCGTTCGGCGGTGAGACGCGCGCGTTCCCGAGCTTCTCGCTGGATGAACTGAACGCCGAGCCGCCCGCCGCGGCTCCCGAGCCGCCGCCGATCGTGCATGAGCCGGAATCGCCGTTCGGCGAAGAGGCGCCCGCGTTCGGCGGCGAGACCCGCGCATTCACGAAGATGTCGTTCGAGGATCTGCAGCAGATGGCGCCGCAGCCGGCGCCTTTCGAGCCCGAGCACGAGTCCCATCCGGAACCGGAGCCCGAGCCGCAGCGCGCCGACTCCTCCGTCTTCGAAGAGCCGGCTCCGGTGTCGGTGTTCCCGGCCGCCGCCGAGGAAGTGCCGTTCGAAGCTCCGGTCGAGCCGGAGATCTCGTCGCCGATCTCGACGCCTCCCGCAGCCACCCTTTCGGGCGACATTTCCGACGAGGTGATCGAGCGGATCGCGCGCCGCGTCGTGCAGATGCTCTCGGCCGACGAGGTGAAGAAGATCGCGTGGGAAGTGATCCCCGACATGGCCGAGATGGTCGTGAAGGAACGGATCCGCCAGCTCGAATCAGAAGCGTGAAGATCTACACGCGCACCGGCGACCGCGGCGAGACGTCGCTCTTCGGCGGTGCGCGTGTTCCGAAGAACGATCCACGCATCGACGCCTACGGCACGATCGACGAGCTGAACTCCTGCCTCGGCGTCGTCCTCGCCATCGAGCGGGACGCGCAGCTTCTCGCGGTGCAGCGCGATCTGTTCGAGATCGGCGCGCACCTCGCCTCGCCCGGCACCTCGCGCTTCGCCGGCGTCGAAGCGTCGCGGATCGAGGAGCTCGAACGCGGGATCGACGCGATGGAAGCCGAGCTCGCACCGCTCAAGAGCTTCATCCTGCCGGGCGGGACTCCTGCCGCGGCGCAGTTGCACGTCGCCCGCACGGTCTGCCGCCGCGCCGAACGGCTGGTCGTCGCGCTGCACGACAACGATCCCGCCACGCAGTCGTCGATCGCGTATCTCAACCGGTTGTCGGATTACCTCTTCGTCGCCGCGCGCTACGCGAATCACAAACGCGGCGTCGAAGACGTCCCGTGGACGCGGTGACAGCCGCCGTGTGGCGCAGGCTTTCTAGCCTGCGCGTCGCCCCGCCCAAGGCGCGGGCTGGAAAGCCCGCGCCACACGACGCTAGCGCCGGCGCCGCTGCGGCTGTTGCGCGGAGTTCTTCCACGCCGACCACCAGAGATCGCGGAGCACGGAGGCACCTTTCGCGAGGCGTGCGACCACGAACGCCTTCGCGTCCGGCTTCACCGGCCGCAGCACGTCGAATCCGCCGTCGCGGTCGATCGCGTAAAGCCGTTCCACGAGCGAGTTCGAATCCTTGATCAGTGACAGACCGGTCGCGAAGTAGTCGCTCGTGAGCGCGGGCGCCGCGAGGCGCGGAAAGACGTCTTCGCGCGCGATCGCGTGGGAGACGAACGCCGTCTCGAAACGAGAGTGGATCTCGCAGTCGTTCGCGTAGCCGTTCGGATTCGCCGCGAGCCAGCCGTTGTAGTGAATGGTCGTGTGGAGCGGCTGCGAGGCGTCGGCGACGTAGTGCCCGAGGAGGCCGGCGACCGTGATCGCCTCGCGCTCGATCGCGCGGCGGTCGGAGTAATCCGCCGTCCGCCACATCGCGAAGAGCTTCTGGAGGTACTGCGACAGCTCGGCGATCCGCCACGGCAGAAACCCGGGATGATCGTGCGTCAGGCCATGCCGACGGTAGATGTCGGCCTGCGCCATCGCGTCCATGAACTTGTAACGCGAGCGCGGCAGCTCGAGACCATACGTCTCCTCGAGATCGATCTGGTGGTCGGGGAGATTGACGGCATCCTGCGAATCGCCCGCGTTCTTGATGCGGTCCGGCTCAGGACCGAGGTAGGTGAGCTCCGGAAACGCGCGCAGGAAAAAGTAGGGCATGTCGGCGGGGAGGCCGACCGTCGCCGCTTCGTTGATGATCGTGTGTCCCTTGTCGCCCCACGCCAGGAGGGGCGAAGCGAAGGAAAGAGCGATGACGAGAACAGCCGCGCGCCGGACCAACACCCTGACAAGCCTCACGAGTCGCGTTTCACGATCTGCTGGGCGAGGTAGTTCTGCGCGCCTACCTGCTCGATGAGCGCGAGCTGCGCCTCGATCCAGTCGATGTGTTCTTCTTCGTCTTCGAGGATCTCCTCGAGCAAATGGCGGGAGTTGTTGTCGTCGAGCTCCCGGCACTGTTCGATCCCCTCGTTGAGGCGCTTGACCGCGTCCATCTCGAGGGCGAGGTCGACCTTGAACTGTTCGGGGACGTTCTCGCCGATGTTGATCTTCCCGAGGCGCTGCATGTTCGGGATTCCCTCGAGGAACAGGATGCGCTCGATGACTTCCTCGGCGTGTTTCATCTCGCCGATCGAGTGCTGGCGGATCTCGTGCTGAAGCCGGAGATAGCCCCAGTTCTCGCACATCTCGCCGTGGACGAAGTACTGGTTGATCGCGGTGAGCTCCGCGGTCAGGACGTCGTTGAGAATCTCGATGATCTTGCGGTCGCCCTTCATGGCCGGAAGCGTACCAGAGCTTAGTGCTTCGTGCTTAGTGCTTAGGTTTGCTTCCTAAGCACTAAGCCCTAAGCCACTAAGCACTCTTCGCAACGGCCCGGCAGCAGGTGCGGCAGGCGTCGGAGTCGCCGCCGGCGCATTCGGAGATCATCTCGCGGAGGGTGTCGTGGCATCCGCCGCAGTCGCCGCCGATGCCGCGGACCTCGAGGGTGTCGACGCACTTGGCGCCTCCCTCGATGGCGGCTCGAATGTCACGGTCGGAAGCTCCTCGGCAGACGCAGACGATCATGTTCGTGTTCTCTCGTGTCCAGTTGAGACTGAGTCTCAATCCACGAACAGAATGCAGCCGTCCGGCTATTTCGTATGTGATGACAATCACCGGAGGTCAGTGAGGTAGGTGGTCGGGGCAAGAGGATTTGAACCTCCGACCTCACGGTCCCGAACCGTGCGCTCTGACCAGGCTGAGCTATGCCCCGATATGTGTCCCGAAAGGGACGCGCATTCTAGGTAAATCGCGTCGGGCGGTCAAACGGCGACCTCGCGCAATTCATTCCGAAAGCTGAACGTTGCCACAATTCGAAAGGAAGCTTCGCGATGAAACGCCTTGGTATTGCTCTCTCGCTCGTCGCGCTTTCCGCTTTCGGCCAGAATCCGACGCAGACGACGAAGTTCGGCGAGAACATCGACGTCAACCTCGTCGTCCTCGACGCCGTCGTCACCGACGCGCGCGGCAATCAGATCCTCGGCCTCGACAAGAACGACTTCGTCGTCAAAGAGAACGGCGTCGCACAGCCGGTCGAATCGGTCGAGTACTTCACGAACCGGACGCTCCTCAACGAACCGGAAGAGAAGGCCCCATTCAAAGTCGAGCGGACGCACGATCAGCGCTACTACATCTTCTTCTTCGACAAACCGGAGGATCAACAACTCTGGGATCGCCTCGCGCGCGCCCGCAGCGCCGCGCAGGATTTCGTCAACGCCATGAAGCCGGGCGACCAGATCGCCGTCGTCGCGCACGACGTCCGGCTCAAGGTCTACAGCGACTTCACGAACGACAAGGCGCAACTGCTCCACGCAATCGATGAAGTCGCGAGCAACGGACGCGGCGTCCTGACCGGCAACGGTCCGATGATGAAGGCGATCAACGGAGACCGGATGATGAACGAGACCGGGACCGTTTACCAGGCGCTCGACATGGTCGGCGACGCGGTGCGCGGCATCCGCGGCCGCAAGGACCTCATTCTCCTCTCGCCCGGCATCGTCGACAACAGCCAGCAGGTGGTGAACGGCCTCGTGATGAACGGGAGCCGCTACTACCGACCGATGATCGATTCGCTCAACGCGGCGAACGTCTCGGTGCACGCGCTGAATATCCAGGAGGATTACTCGAACACCCCGTTCGTGCACCAGACGCTCCAGCAGATCGCCGAGGCAACGAACGGCGAGTACTACCGGGACGTCGTGAATTTCGGACCGCTCCTGAAACGGATCGAGCAGCAGACGAACGGCTACTACATCATCACCTACTACGCTCACCACCCGCGCGGCACGAGCGGTTTCCAGAAGGTGAAGGTCTCGCTGGCGAATCCCGAGCTGCACGTGAAGGCGCGCACCGG
>DASYSN010000499.1:0-6537 GCA_036003305.1 Thermoanaerobaculia bacterium | reverse complement strand
GATCGTGGCGCGGCGGAGCACCGCGTCGTAGAGCTCCTCGAACGCGCCGCCGGCGACGAAGAGGACCTTCGACGAGTTGACGCCGCGGATCTCGCCGTCGGCCTCGAACTCGACGTTCTCGTTCTCCATCAGCGTGAGCAGCGCTTCCTGCGCCACGATGCCGCGGACATTCGGCTCGCGCCCGACGTTCGCGCGGATCTTGTCGACTTCGTCGATGAAGACGATGCCGTGCGAGACGCTCCGCAGCAGGTCCTCCTGCTTCGCGTTCGCGCCGAGGATCTGGCGCGCGTTCGCGTAGAGCCGCCCGAGGACTGCCTTGCCGTAGCCGGTGTGCCCCTCGGCGAGGACGTTGGCGTTGATCCGGACGACGTTCGCTTCGCCGAGGCTTGGAAGCGTCGCGAGGTACTGCTCGACCGCGCGCATGATCGTGGTCTTGCCGGAGCCGGAGTTGCCGATCAGCAGGATGTTCGGCGCCGGCTGGCCGACGAGGTGTTTCACCACCGCGACCGAAATCTCGCGCAGCGCTTCGTCCTGTCCGACGACGATGTTCTTGAGCGACTCGTAGACGTCGCGGGGACGGAGGGCGGCCGGCATTGCGGCGGGGAGTCTACCCGAGTCCTCGGTCCTCGGTCCTCGGTCCTCAGAGAAGAAACGGCTGCTGATCCGAGGACTGAGGACCGAGGACCGAGGACTCGTTCAATGCATCACGAACGAGAAGCCGATCGCGATCAGGAGGACGGCGACGACGGCGATCGAGACGTAGAACGCCTGGACGGTCGTGCGGTGCATGTTGACCGTTTCGCGGCGCTCGCCGAGGAGGTATTGGAGGTAGTCGATGCGGGGACGGACCGTGCCGACGCCTTCCTCGAGCATCGGGTAGAGCGCCTGGTTGATCTCGGGGACGAGGATCACCGGGATGAACGTCGCGCCGCCGCGGCGGATGACGTAGTTGTCGAGCATCTCGCTGTAGGGCTGTTCGGTGGTGCAGACGAGGCAGTGATAGACGGTCGTCGACTGCAGGACCGACAGCACTTTCTGCTGGATGCTCTTCGCGGTGTACGTGTGAACGACCGCGTCCGAGGTCTGGCGAAGGATGCGCTCGTTGAGCTCCGGGATGCGGGTGAAGATGAAGACCGTCTCGCCGGCGGCGATGGAGATCTTCTCGTCGCGCTTGAAGATGATCTCGCCGAATTCTTCCCACTCGTCCGGCGACTGATCGGTCGCGAAGCCTTCTTCGGCGAGGCGCGCCATCAGTCGCGTGACGACGTCGGTCCCCGCCGGCGACTCGGTCGGTTTCTCAGCCTTGAGCTCTTGCATATTTCTTCACGAGGTCGACGAGGTCGTCGAATTCAAAAGGTTTGCCGAGGTGGTCGTCGGCGCCGCATTGGCGCGCTTTCTCGGCGATCTCGGCGTCGCCGGAGATGACGATGTACGGGATCATCTTCGTATCCGGCTCGGATTTCAGCTTGCTGCAGAGGACGTCGCCGGTCATCCCTTTGATCGTCAGGTCAGCGAAGATCATCGACGGCCGCAGCTCCTTCGCGCGCACCAGCGCCGCCTGCCCGTCCGCAACGATCTCGGTCTGCTGCCCGTTGCGCTCCAGGACCAGCGCGATGAGCCGCGCGACGTGTGGGTCGTCTTCGACGACGAGGATCATCGCGCGTCCCCCCGCATCCGCCTTCGGCACCGTCTCCCCCGCGTGGCGGGGGCGAAGGCCGCTCGACTGATAGTGCTCGCGAGATCCACGTTCGAGTGCCCTTCTCCCCTCGTGAGAGGGGAGAAGGTGCCGAAGGCGGATGAGGGGTGAACCCTCGCTAGATCTGAAAACGAACGCGAACGGTTTTCCGCAGGTGGGCGGCGATCGCGCCGAGGAGTGTGCCGATGACGTTCCAGATCGTGTCGCCGTAGACCGTGACCGGCACCGGCTGCGTCGCCTGCCACGCGGCCACACCGAGCGAGAAGAGCGCGCCGGCGACGACCGTCAGCGCGTAGGTCGAGGCGCGCGGCTTCTTCGGCGAGAGGGCGATGAACGTCAGGAAGCCCCACGGGATGAAGAGGATCGTGTTCGCGGCGACGAGCGCGATGATGTCGATCATCGAGCGCTCCGCACGCACGAAGGCGTGGCCCGAGAGGCCGTAGACCAGCGCCAACATCGCGATGCTGACGACGACGAGCAGCGCGATCGTCACCGGCTTTCGGACGACGACGACGCGCACTTCCCGTTTGCCCATGTTGCGCGGCGATTATCCACATTCGCGACGGCGGAGATTGCCAGATCAATGCCGGGTGGCCATCGCGTACAATTTGAATAACTAATGCCCCCCGCATTCTCCCCACAATTTGCGCGATATCGTGAGACTGCTGCGCGTGTGGCCGCTCAGTGCTTAGAGCTTAGAGCGCAGAGCGCGGATGTACTTTCTCCGTGGCCGGTCGAGGTGATTGTGGCCTCGGGTGGAATAGCGGAGGCGATCGCCGCTGAGGTGGGCGACTCGGCGGGGCTGCAGTTGCAGACGCTCGAAGAGCTGGCGCGGCGGATCGTGCGACGGCGCGTCGCCTCGGACGGCGAGCGGCGGCTGGCGATGCGGACCGCGGTGCGCAGCGTCGACGATCCGCTGATGTCGACGCGTGGGATCGCGGCAATGCTGGAGCGGTCGTATCGCGACATGCGGGACAGCGGGGTTCGGCTGTCGTCGGTTCGTCTGCGGCGCGCGCCGGTTGCGCGTGCGTTTGCCGAGTACGAGAAGCTGATCGCGGCGCTCGGCGCGATCGATCCGGCGGATTTGCTGGAGATGGCGGCGCGGGATGTGTCGGGTGTGAAACCGCAGATCGTGGCTGGGTTTTATGACATGACGGGGGTGCAGTGGGCGCTTATTGACGCGTTGGCTCGGGCGGGGAAGATCGTTGCTTTCTTTTCGCCGACCGCCCCTCATCCGGCCTTCGGCCACCTTCTCCCCGCGAGCGGGGAGAAGGGTAATGACGAGCGGGCGGCGCCGCCTTGGGACATTCGGGAGTACGAGCGGCGGGATGTCGAGGTTCGGGAGGTTTGCTTCGCGATCGAACGGTTGATCGCAGAAGGAACGTCGCCTCGCGAAATTGGAGCTGTCACGCGGGCGCTCGACGACTACGACCTGCACCTGTTCCACCGCTACGCCACGTTCCCGCTCTCGCGCGTCGAGTCGACGCCGCTGCTGGCGCACCGGCTGGGGCGCGCGATCGCGTCGCTGCTGCGGATTCGCGAACGTGGCTTTCCTCGGGGCGAGGTGCTCGAGCTGCTGCGCGACGGGATCCGTTTCGAGACGCGAATCAACGCCGACGCCGCCGATCGCGAGACGCGGGCGAAGCGGATCGCGGGCGGCACGAGCGCGGAGCTGCGGGCGTCGCGAAAGACGACGACGCGTGAGATCGACGACTACATCGCGCTCGTCGCCGAGGTCGAGAAGATCGCGCCGGAGGGCGCGAGGCGCGGGAGCGAGTGGAGTGCGTGGCTGACGAACGTCGCGTCGCGCTTCCGCATCGAGGCGGAAGTCGATCTCGCGGCGCTGGAGCGCGTCGAAACCATCGCCGATCTCTTCCGCCGCGCCGACGCCATGCGCACGACGTTCGACGCCGCCGCGCTCCTCGACGCGATCGAGAACGAGTCGATCGACGCCGGCACGATTGCCGGCGCCACACGCGATGCCGTCTGGATCGGCGACGTCATGAAGTTCCGCGGCCGCACGTTCCGCCATCTCTTCGCCGTCCGGATGCAGGACGACTCGTTCCCGCAGCGCCGCACTGAAGACCCGCTCCTCCCCGACTCCGAGCGCCGCACCCTCGGCATCCGCGAGATCGGCGACGGCCGCGACGAAGAGCGCATCCTCTTCCAGCTCCTCTTCGATGGCACGGACCACATCACGTTCACCTTCTCGAGCAGCGACGGTTTCGGCAAGGTGCTGCGGCCGTCGCAATTATTGAAGAACTTTGTCGTAGAGCAGCGGCCATCTGAGAAGGCGGCCTTGTTGAAGCACTTTACTTTCCGGGTTTCGGAGTTGCCCCGCAACCTCGCAACCTCGCAACCTCGCAACCGCCAGCTCCAGCTCCTGGCGCGCGCCGCCACCAACGGCCCGTTCGACGGCTTCCTCACCGATCCCGCGCTGCTGGAGCGGTTCACGAATACGCGTCCCTCCCCCACCGCGCTGGAAGACTTCGGCGAGTGTCCGCAGAAGTTCCTCATGAAGCACCTCCTCGGCGCGTTCGACGTCGACAATCCGGAGCGGGAGCTGCAAATCCATCATCGCGAGAAGGGGTCGATCGACCACCGCATCCTGGAGACGTTCTATCGCTCGCTGACCGACGCCGACTACGTGACCGCGAGCGAGTCGCTGCCGGAAGTTCCGCGCGAGCTGATCGCGCGTCTGGAGCGGGCGATCGACGCGGAGTTCGACCGCTTCGAATCCGACGCGCCGGCGTTCAACCAGAACATCCGCGCCATCGAGCGCCGCGCCACGAAGCGCATCCTCCGCGACTTCATCGCGCGCGACCTCACCGACATCTTCGAAACGAACTTCCGGCCGCGGCAGTTCGAGTACAAGTTCGAGCGCGGACGGATCGATCGCATCGACATGGACGGCGACCGCATCCGCATCATCGACTACAAGTCCGGCAAGGCGCTGCGGCATGTCAATCTGGCCGAGAAGATCGATCGCGGCGTGCGGCTGCAGCTCGCCGTCTACGCGAACGCGATCGCCGAGGCGTTTCAAACCGATCCGGCGAACGTGATCGGCGCGATCCGGCCGCTCGCGAGCGGCGAAGCGAAGCCGGCAAGCTTCACATTCAACCTCGGCGAGAAGCGCGCCGCGCTGCTGGAGACGCTCGCGATCTTCTCGCGCGCGATCGCCGGCGGACGGTTCCCCGCGTTCCCGAACGAGAAGGACTTCAACTCGTGCAAGTACTGTCCGGTGAATCACTCCTGCCGGACGAAGCACGACGCCGAGGAAAAGTACGCCGTGTCGCAGCTCCACGACCCGCGCACGCTGCTGCAGCAGTTGGAAGGTGCTTCGTGACCCAGCAGCAGTCTCTCTTCGACCTCCGTGTGGCGCGGGCTTTCCAGCCCGCGCCCCCAACCCGGCGCAATCTCGTCATCGAAGCGGGCGCCGGCACCGGCAAAACGACCGCGATCGTCGGCGAAGTGCTGAAGCTGATGCTCTCCGACGAGAACCTCTCGCCCGAGCGGATCGTGCTGATGACGTTCACCGAGAAGGCCGCCGGCGAGATTGCGGACCGGATTCACGCCGCGCTGGCCGAGGTGGAAGCGCAGCTGTGTGAAACCGATCCGGCATCCGGCATCCGGCATCCGAGCCGAGCTTCTAACCCGGATGCCGGATACCGGATGCCGGATGCCGAACCAGCACACAGAACCATCGCCTGGCCGATCGGATCGCCGCATCCGGTCGTGGAGCTCGAAGCGACCGACGCCGTCCGCCGCGCGTGCGCGGCGCAGCTCGCGCGGATCCACCTCCTGCGCTCGCAGACCATCCATTCGTTCTGCCAGTCGCTGCTGCGGCAGTTCCCGATCGAGGCAGTTCTCGATCCGCAGTTCAAGATCGTGGAAGGGTTCGAACGGACACTGCTCCACTCGCAGCTTTACGACGCGTGGATCGACGAGGAGACGCGGACGAAGCCGTCGCCCGCGGCGCTGCGCGAGTGGGAGGTGCTGCTGGCGCACGCCGGGTATCTCTTCCAGATCCGCGACATGATCTTCACGCTGGTCGACCGGCGCGATCTCCTCGACGAGGCCGGCTACGACCTCGGCGACCTCTCACTCGTCGCCGACAACCTTCGCGCCGCGCTCTTTGCGCTGCGCCGCGGCGATCATCCGCTCCACCGCTACATCGCGAGCAGCAACACGCCGGCGCGCGATGCGGAGCTCGACGAGTGGATCGACTACTTCTCGCCGATCGCGCAACTGATCCGCGACATCAACCTGAATCGGTTTCCGAAGAACGAGCGCGACCACCTCCGCACGCTCCGCGCCGGCGGCACGGCGCGATCGATTTACGACCGCCTCGTCTCCCATCGCGCCGCGGCGGCACTGCACGAGCTGGCGCGGCGCTTCGTCGCCTTCCTCGACCGCGAGAAGCGCGCGCTCGGGGTCGTGGACTTCGACGACCTCCTCATCCGCACGCTCGCGCTCCTCGACGACCCGAAGGTGCTGGAGCGCGCGCGCAGGCAGTACGACTTCATCTTCGTCGACGAGTTCCAGGACACCGACCGGACGCAGGCGAAGATCATCGACCGGCTCGCGCGCGACGCGTCGGGACGCTACCTCGACGGGAAGACGATCGTGGTCGGCGATCCGAAGCAGTCGATCTACGGCTTCCGCCGCGCCGATCCGGAGACGTACTTTCGGATGACGGAGCGGCTGCTGCACGAAGGGGCGGAGCGGCGGCGGATCGAGGACAACTACCGCAGCGACGCGCCGCTCCTTCACGCAGTGAACGGCATGTTCGTGAAGCTCTTCCCCGACGAGGCGGAGCACGATCCGAACGTGTTCCGGCC
>DASYSN010000498.1:0-5952 GCA_036003305.1 Thermoanaerobaculia bacterium | reverse complement strand
CGCTCGGCGCGCAGCTCGACCATGTCTCCGCCGGCAGGATTGCCGGCGCCACACGCTCGGATCGCGCCGAGGGCGGCGTCGAACGTCTCCTCGTAAATCGTGACGACGAGTTTCATCGCAAACAAAAAACCTCTTCGCGCTGGAAGAGGTCACGTTGCGAGTCTCGAATCGGCGTGCGCCCCTTCCAAACGGGGCGCGCGAACGCGTCCCGTCAGTGCTCCTGGGACCACCAATAGCAGCAGGTCGCGTTCATCGAGCGGGAGCGTATCACGTCACGGCAGACGCCGAACAGTCTCCACCGCCACGACGATCACCGTGATCATGATCAGGACCATCCCACGGGCGTCAAGCGGGGTGGAGGTAGCGACAGCGGCGTGCGTTTCGGGGGCGGCGATGGCGAAAGCGGCAACGAGGAACAGCAGCACCAGGGACAGGATCGATCGCATTCCGCATGTTTCTCCGTGGTCATGTACGGAACCCACTCGCTTGGCGTCTAGGCATTTATCATCGCGATGTTGAAGCCCGAACGCACCGAGGCGATCGTCCTCCACACCTTCGCCGCGCGTGAGCGCGACAAAATGGTCATCTTCCTGACGCCGGACCACGGCAAACGCAAAGGATGGGCCTACGGCGCGCGGAGCCTGAAGAGCCGTTTCGGCGCGGCGCTGGAGCCGCTTGCGAAGGTAAAAATCGGCTACATCGAGCGGGAAGGCGACGAGGTCGTGCGGATCGAGTCGGTCGACCTCGTTCGGTCACTTTTTCCCGCGCAGCAAAATTTGCTCACCAGCGTTGCCGCAACATACATCGCGGAGCTCGTCGACACGTTTGCACCGGTCGACGATCCGGCCGAGCTGATCTATCGCCTCCTCGACCGGACCACCGAGGCGCTGCTGGGGGGCGCGAACGCGCTGCGCATCGTCGCGTACGCCGAGGTGTGGATCCTGAAACTCGCGGGGACGTTTCCGTCGACCCGCAATTGCTTCGAATGCGGCTCGCCGCTCGACCGGCCGCTGCGGTTCGACGATCGCTTCCAGGCGTTCGTCTGCGTCGACTGCGCGGGCCGGGACGCGTCGATCATCCCGAACGACGTGGCAGACACGCTCGACGCGATCGTCCGTCTGCGCGCTCCGGAGTTCGCGGCGCTCCCGATCGCCGAGGAGACGCTGTTCGAGGTCCGCGGCCTCGCCGGGGCCGTCCGCCGCCACTTCCTCGGCCACGAGCTGAAGTCGTTCGACGTGCTGGCGAGCGTGATAATGCGCGCATGAAGCGCCGTTCGCTCCCGTTCGTATTGCTCCTCCTCGCCGCCTGCGCCAGCGCTCCTCCCAGGATCGACGACGTGAATCACGTGCTCGACGACTGGCACAAGGCGGCCGCCAATGCCGACGAAGCGCGCTACTTCGGCTACGCCGCCCCCGAGTTCGTCTTCCTCGGCACCGACTCCTCGGAGCGATGGGACCTCGCCTCCTTCCGCGCCTTCGCGCATCCGTTCTTCGCCAAGGGGAAGGCGTGGACCTTCGTCCCGCACGACCGCCACATCCAGGCCTCGCCAGGCGAAGACGTCGCCTGGTTCGACGAGAAGCTCGACAGCGCCAGCTACGGCGACTGCCGCGGCAGCGGCGTCCTCCGCTACACCCGCGAAGGTTGGAAAATCGCCCAGTACAACCTCACCATCCCGATCCCGAACGGCCTCGCGAAGACCGTCGTGCAAATGATTCGCGACAACCCCAAGAAATAAGCTTCGGAGCGGCGGACGCCTCGTCCGCCGCCCGCCCCCGGGCGGACGAGGCGTCCGCCCCTCCAGGGATTTGCGCGGTGGTTCACGCTGACAGCCACTCCGCGATGAGAGTGCCCAGCTCCGCTTCGACGCCTTTGAAGCCGTGGCCGGCGTTGGCGAGGGTGACGATCTCGGCGTTCGGGGCGACTTCGTCGGCGAGGATGGCGGTGCAGCGGGGGACGTCGTCGTAGCAGAACTCGTCGCGCTCGCCGTAGACGTAGAGCGCGGGCTTGCGGATTTTGCGGATGTGGCGGAACGGAGCGCGGCGGCCGAGGCGGATGTGGCGCATGCGCTCGAGGAATGGGAAGACGTTGTAATCGCCGTCGGGATTGGCCATGTCGTACAGCGCGCGCCAGCTCAGCAGGTTCACCGGCGAGAGCTCGTCGCCGCGGCGCTCGTGAATCATCCGGCGCGAGCGCTCGATCATCGCGCGAAAACGGCGGGGGCCGAGTTGCGCGTAGAGCATCCCGGTGTCGTCGCCGCCTGCGAGGAGCACGTAGCGCTTGAACGGGTTCCGCGGCTTGCGCGCGTTGTAGACGGCGATTTTGTTCGCGCCGGTCGAGTGTCCGATCAGGTAGAGCTCGCGGTAGCCGCTCGAGCGGAGGAACCGCGCGGCGCCGTCGATGTCGAACACGCACTCGCGGATGACTTCATACGACGCGCCGCGGCCGACGGCCCGGATCATGTGTGCGCCGCGGTTGTTGAACGGAAACCAGGCGATGCCGCGCGAGAGAAACTCACGCGCGAGAAGGTTGGTGCGGCGCGAGTCGAAGATCGACGCACCGCCGGTGCCGTGCAGGAAGACGGCAACGCGGCGCGTGCGGCGCTCCGGCTCGTACAGCAGACCGGCGAGATCGACGCCGTCGGTCGCCTCGAAGCGGATCAGCCGGCAGAGCGGCTCGACACGATCTCGCGTTTTGCTTCGTCCCATCGCCACACATTCTCGCGCGTCAGGTGGACGCCGCCGATCCAGTAATCGGGCTCGTTCACGGTTACGTAGTCGACTTCGCCGCGCAGCACGTTCTCCGCCGCCGGCGTCAGCGTCAGGATCGACTTCTGCGGCGTGTTCTCCTCGGTCATCGTGATCAGCGGCACGGCGAGGTGCGCGAGGACGCGCAGCACGCGGAGGATTTCCATGTCGCCGAGGCCGTAGCGCGGCGGCGCGGCGTCGAAGTCGTAGAAGAGGTTCATGAAGTCGCGCGAGCCGTTGAGGATCAAATCGAGAATGCGCTGCTCGACGCCGCCGAGGCCGTTGCGCGTGGAGGGGAAACGGGCGGCGTGCAGCGTGAGGCCTTCGCGGAGGAACGGAAAATCTCGATTGTCGTCGCGGACGAATCGGTTGAGCGCGCGCGGGTCCTCGGAGAGGTACGCCGCCCACGCGTCGCGCGCGAGCGCCAGCATTCGCGGCGTCACCGCGGCGCGCGACTCGAACAGCGGATACAGCTCGACCTGCGACAGCGGCTCGGGGTGCCAGACGAGCGTGAGACGGCGGCACGACGCGAACCGCTCCAGCAGCGACAGCAGGTTGATGAGGCAGAAGAGGTCGTGCTCGAACCAGAGGACCACTTCGTCCGCGTCCTTCGCCTCTTCGAGCGCGCGCTCCATCTCGATGAAGTCGTTGCGGACGCGCAGCAGCTTCTCGTCGTGCGAGCCGGCGATGAACTGCGCGCGCGTCTCGAGGTCGCGCGTGCCGGGTCCGGTCGCCAGCGCCTCGCGAAACGAGAGGTGCTCGCCGGGGAGTCCTTCGCGCCGCGCCTGTTCGGCGACGACATCTCCATTGTGTATGTGTTTCATGGCTCGATGCGCACGGCGATCCAGTAGCGGTTACGACCTTCCGCGCGTGCGCCGCCGATACTGAGGCCGAGCGCCGGGAGTTTCAAGAGCGGCGTGGCCGGCATCGTGCCACGGATCTCGACGCCTTCGACATTCAGTTTCTCGCCGAGACGGTGCTGGCGGACGAAAAACGTGAACGTGTCGCTGAACGTCGCATCGATGCGGCCGCCGCTGTAGTTGCGTCCCGTCAGCGTCGCCGTGTCGAGCGCGGGATCGAGGACGCGATTCGCGATCGCGGAGCGCGGCAGGATCGACGGCGCGACGCCTCCCACCGTCACCTCGCCGTGATCGCGTTCCCCCTCGGCGCCAAACCGAATGCCGACGAGCTTCATCTCGCCGCGCGCCCACGCCCGCGCATGGTGCGACTCGGCCGCGAGCTCGATCGCCTCGCTGCTGTCGGTCTGCGCGAGGCGTCCACGCGCGTCGAAGAAGCCGAGGCTCGACGGATGGCGCGCCAGCGCCCCCGACTCGAGGGTGATCGCGCCGGCGTCGAAGTACGAGCGCCAGATCTCGCGCAGCTCGATGCCGTGCTGGTCGAGCAGCGATTCATGGGAAGTGAAAGCGTGCGCATCGAGCTCGATCGGGAGTCCGCGATAGGCCACGGCGAGGCTGCCGCCATGCTCCTTCCCAAGCGACGCGATTCCGATCGCATCGAAGCGGCCGACGACGTCGCTGGACTTCAAACCGAGCTCCGTGTTGTGCATCGACGGCGCGTCATTGCCGGAAACGAACCAGCCGAGCTCCTGATGTCCGAGACCGTACGGATGCGACGGCGGAACGGGCTGCGATGCGAAGACGACCGGCGTTGCACGCTCCGGCGGCAGCGCGGGAACGAGCGACTGCGCGAACGCAGTGCGCGGCGGCGCGGGCTCGACCTTGTCGAGCACGCGAAGTACGTAGCCGTCGCGTTCGAGCGACATGAAGAAGACGCGCCCGTCCGGCGAGGGTGCGGGGGAGAAAGCAGCGCCGGACATCCGTGTGATCGGCGCGCCATCGCGTACCAAATCAACGAAACCGCCATTCATCACGGACATCACCACGCTGTCGGCCATCCACTCGGGCGTCGCGACGTTGCCTTCCGGCGCGACCACCTGCTCTGCGCCTGTTGTCATGTCACGGAGGATGAGGTGCCAGGCGCCGCTGCTGTGCGAGACATAGGCGATGCGCGTTCCGTCGTGGTTGACGCGCGGATGGGAGTAGACGACGTCGACCGAGGGCTCGGTCAGAGCGGTCACGACGCCGGAATCGATCGCCACGAGCTGCGAGAAGCCAAAGCGCGAACGGACGGCGACAAAGCGTTTGCCGTCGGGGAACGGATCGGCGTCGAAGACGTCCGCCTCTTGCGTGAGCTGCTCGACCGCACCGCTCGCGATCGTCCAGCGATAGAGATCGCGATGGAGGTCGCCTTCGCGATCGGTCGAACGATGCGTGAAGACGAGCGACTTGCCGTCCGGCATCCACCGCGGCGTCAGGATGTCCTCGTCGCGAGGCATGCGCAGCGTGTGCAGCGGCTTCCGCGTGACCGGCTTGCTGCGCACCGGCGCGACGTCCTCCGGATCGCGGCGCAGTATCTTCTCGATCCGCTCGTTCAGCTTCTTCTCTTCCTCGGTCGGCGGTTCGGTCGAGAGGATCACGAGCTTCGTCTTGTGCTCGCGATTGCGCAGGACGACCGCGATCTGTTTGCCATCCGGCGAGACAGCCGGGTCGCCGGATGCGTACGAAGTCTCCTGCCACAGGGTCCCTTCGACCGCGTCGCGGTCCAGCGCCATGGCGCGCTCGGTCAGCTCCGCCGTGAACTTTCCGTAGAGCCGCTCGGGCGAATCGCCGAATACCCCTTCGAACGCGGCATCGAACGAGCGCTTCTGGCGCGCGGTCTCGCGCCGCCACACCTTCTGCAGGCTGCCCGGCCCGCTCCGCTCCTCGAGCCATTCGAGATAGGCGGACCCGGCGAGGTAGGCCATCGACATGCCGAGGTACGACTGGTTTGCCTCCAATTCGGCGTAGGTCGGGAGCCGTCCGCTCTGCGCCCACTTGCGAAGAATCACGGCGCGGAGCGTGCTGCTGGGGCGGCCGCTGCCGGTGAGCCGTCCTTCGATCACGGTCGCGTACCCCTCCGTCACCCACCGCGGCGCCGAGAAAGTGATCGGGCTGATGGGGAGCAGCAATTGCTCGATCAGGCGCAGCTCGGGATTGCGCGACGGACGCAAGAGGTGTTCGAGGTGCGTCATCTCGTGCGTGATCAGCAGATCGGTCCAGTCGCCGTACTCGCCGATCGGATCCTGCGGCGCGGGCGGCTCGGTGAAGAGAACGATCCGCGGCGTGTCGAGCAGCGGCAGCGTCTCGCC
>DASYSN010000497.1:0-8840 GCA_036003305.1 Thermoanaerobaculia bacterium | reverse complement strand
TGAGCGATTTCATGTCTAAGCTCACTCTTCTCTGTGTCATCGTGATCTCTGTCATCTCTTTCGCCCCGCGCCAAGCGCTCTGCGCAACAGATGAAGACATTGCGCTGTCGTTCTATCCTCAATCGCTGATCGACGAGTTTGCCCGGTTCGGCGCGGACGGTGAAAGCCTCAACAAACAAGTCTCTACCGGAAGGGTCGGAAGTCTTCTCATTGCGGCTTATTCGAACCGGTTTTCGGGAGCCATCCGCGTGATCCAGACGGCAGGCTCGCCTTCGGTCGTCGATGAAGTCAATACCGACACTTACAGGCTGGGTGGCGCAAACGCGTCTCTGCGTCTCCTGGATCTCGACGGCGACGGTACGCCGGAAGTCATCGTCCGGTACTCGTTCATGAGACTCGATGAAGACTGGGTATTCAAACTGAAAGATAACCATCTCGTCTTCATCGGTCCGGCGATCCAGAACCGTGGCTGCGTACTTTCGATCGCGCAAAACGCCGAGTACGTGGATGTGGATGGTGATGGAACCCTGGAGCTCCTAGTTCCGCCCGCTGGCCACACCTCGGAGACGCTCACGACGATCTACAAACTTACATCCACAGGGTTTACTCCGAGCGTCGAAAAAATCCTCTTTCGCGATCGGCTTGTCCGTGACACCGCGTCACCCGAGGATTACGACACAGTCGTATTCGCGCAGGCCGGCAAGAACTACACCGTGCGTCTCGTGAACGGCGGTCGAGATGGAAAGAACGCGGTCACGAGCGCGCTCGTGACCGTGAATGGGACCGTGCTCTTCACTCCAAACGATTTCAAGCCCAAACAGCACCTTCTACAGGTTCCGTTCGTCGCGAAGGCCGAGAACACCGTGACGGTAACGGTCTCGGGAGCGCCTGGCAGCGAGCTGCTTTTCCTCATTCTGCCGCAATAGGTAGGACTTCCGCCGTACTCTGGATGGCGCGCCAGGAGTCGGATTGACGGGCCGCACGCATAGATGCCATACCTACAGTGTTCCTTGCATCCACCCTCAACCTCGTGCTCTCATCCTGCGCACGACAGCACGACAACCAGTTTCTCGCGACTACAACAGAGGGAGAGGTTCACGAATGCGCCGACGACTCTTACTTCTCGCGTGCATCGCACTCACGCCGCTCGTGGCACGAGCGCAGACGCAGTCCGTCATCGCGGGCACGACCTGCTCCAGCTCTTGCTTGTTCGTCAACGCTGATCCGAACCTCGGCGGCCCGCCCGGCGTCATCATCGGGTGCTCCTTCGCAGACCCGGTACCGATCGGCGCGACCGTGCGCAGCATCCGGATCGACCGCAACTTCTCCCAGCCGTTTGCCGGGCAGAACTCCCCAGGTGTGAGCGTCGCCGTGAACAGTCAGGCGATTGCGTCAGCGACCATCAATAACGTCGCCGCGTGCGGGAATCTCGTCGACTACAGCTTCTCGAGCACTGATTACTTTCTCGGCTTTCCCGGCTACGTCTATGGTGGCTTGAACACGATCTTCTTCGACATCGCGGGCGGAGCGGCCGACGCCGGCTTCGCCCAGGCGCTCATCACGTACGACACCGACGTCAAGTCGGTTACGACAACGGGAGCGGAGCCGATCATTCCGACGGACAGCGGGCTCGTGAACGACTGCCTCCAGTTCCAGTCGACGCTCGGCGTGTTTGCGTTCAAAGGATTGACTGGCGTGGCGGGAGTTGCCGCCACGGTTTCGTCGGACAGGAACGCGACGACCACGGTCGACGTGATCACGCAGCCGCCCGCCACTGACGGCACCGGGCATGCGATCGGGTACTTCCAGACGCGCCGGCTCGGGACAATCGGGCTCTCCACGACGGCCGCAAGCTTTCCGAGTTCGAGCAGCACACTCCTCGTGCAGGAAGCGAATTTCCAGCCGACCTTCCTCATCACGGCGTACTACACGCCGCGTGAGGCGGACTACAACGGGAAAGACGTGACGGCATGTGGCGTGTCGGGAACTTTCAAGGCAGGCTTCCTCAAGGAGATCAAGATCGAGGGGAGCGGTATCGCGGTCGATGGGCGCGTCATTGCGTACAACAAGGACACCGCCTGCTACGAGGAGGACACGTGCCCGCGCACGTCAAGCGGCCCGTGCGCAACCGATAACCACACCGCGGCAATCAGTCCCAACGTGATGGAGTTCACGACGAACTTCAACATCGCGAACGTCGGCGATCGGACTGCCGAAGACATTGGGGACTTGATCAACAACTACCACATCGACAACTACGTCGACACGAAAGCCGCGTACAAGAAGTGGAACAACATCAAGGCAGCGAAAGTTCGCTACCTGAGTGGGGGTGGACAGTGTTCAAACTAGCCGGCCTGTGCCTCAGTCTCCTCATCACCGCGAGCCTCATCGCGGCGCCGTGCACGAGCGTCACGATCAAGGATGACCGCGAGGTCTGGATCAATGGGCAGCGCATCATCCGCGACAACTTCGGCGTCAACTCGCCACGCTGGTCCCGCGACGGGCAACAGCTTGCGTACGTCAACGACTTCGACCTCTCCAGCGATCCTGTGACGCACATCGTCGTGATCGACCGGGCCGGTCACGTCGTGCAGCGCATGCCTGTGCCGGAGAGCGCGCGCTTCAACTTCGTCACGGAGATGGGGTGGCTCAACCCGACGACGATCTGGGTCGAGGGCCACATCAACCCTTCCGTGTCCGTGTACGAAGAGTTCGACCTCTCCACGCGCGAGATGAAGCACGAAACCTTCGGCACCGCCTTTGCGCCATCACCTGACGGCGCAACGCTGGCCTACCGCGACCACGAGCCGCACCCAGCACGGCCCGGACGTCATCCGGCACTCATGATCGATGACTCACCGGTCAAACTCCTCGACGGTGTCGTGGTCACTGGTCCGCTCGTCTGGTCATCCACCGGCGAGCGTTTGGCGGTTGGCGTGCAACAGAACAAGCACTCCGGCGTCGCGCTCGTGACGCGTCGCGGCATGCTGGAGCGCGTCAGCATGCTTCCCGTCGAGGGTCGGCCGCAGGCGATCGCATGGTCCACGGACGGATCGCTGCTCGTGCGGGCGAACATTCAGAACCCTACGTATCGCATCGACCGCGACGGAGCGGTTGTGGCGTCCACGACCCCGCTTCGAGCGGCAGCGCTCGACGAGGCGTGTCGTTCCGGCCGCGCCGACCAATAGTAGCCACTCATTTGCAGCCACCCTCGATGTAGAGCATTTCGTCTACATGATGCTCTTCGGATCCTGAATAGGAGAGGCTCGTCACAGGCGCGACAACGCCATATAGCACCTTCGCAAGTGTGGCCTTCCCGAGCGCTCTTTCCACCGCGTCGAACGCCGCTGCACGGCTCCGGCACTTCTGCAGATCGACCCGAACCGGGACTGCTGCTCCGCCTCGCGCGCTCTTTATTTCGACGCGTGTTGTGCGGGATCCCACAGCCACCCCGCGTCGAACACAGTGAGCGGAGCGGTATGACCCGGCGCTGGCTTCGAGGGTTGCCCAAAATGCCGCGTCGTCGACACCGACGCTCCTCAAAGCCGGACCCCAGTCACGCTTGGCGGCATCACGATGCACGTTTTCGGGGCACAGAGCCATGAGCAGCTCGTCAAACAGCTCATAACGAAAGAACCGTTCGGGATTCCGTCGCCCGTCGACCACATCTGCGTATCGCGACGGGCCGGTCGAGTTCACATGCGGAACGCGCGGATCCTCGCCATGAGTCATCGCACCGAGCCGCGCTGCCGCCCGCTCGGAGTCGGTCATCGCAATCGCTTTTTCGTACGGCCGGTGAACGGCACCGCCCAAGGCAATCAGCAACCAGACAATCGCGCGAGGAACAGGCGACATCACATCGCCCCTACGCCTCCACCATCTCCGTCGCCTTCTTGGCCTTCTTGTTGGCGACGGTACGGTCGCTGTGGTCGAGGATCTTCTTGCGGATGCGGATCGATTCGGGGGTCACTTCCACGAGCTCGTCGTCGTCGATCCACTCGAGGCATTGCTCGAGAGTCATGGTGCGCGGCGGGGTGAGCTGGACGGCGATGTCGGAGCCGGAGGCGCGCATGTTGGTGAGGTGCTTTTTACGGCAGACCTGCACGACCATGTCGCTGTCGCGAGAGTTCTCGCCGACGACTTCGCCGCCGTAGACCTTGATCCCGGGTCCGAGGAAGAGGATCGAACGTTCCTGGAGCGGCTCGATGGCGTACGCGGTCGTGTCGCCGCCCTCTTTTGCGATGAGCGCGCCGCGGCCGCGGCTCGCGATCTCGCCGCGGTACGGGCCGTACTCGAGGAACGTGTGGTACAGCAGCCCGGTGCCGCGCGTCTCCGTGAGGAACTCGGTGCGGATGCCGAAGAGGCCGCGGGTCGGGATCTTGAACTCGATGCGCACGCGGCCGGTGCCGGGGTTGACCATGTCGGTCATCTCGGCGCGGCGCTGCTGGAGTTTTTCCATGATCGCGCCGACATGCCCCTCGTCGATGTCGACGACGAGCGCTTCATACGGCTCCATCAGGTTTCCGTCGATCTCCTTGAGGATGACCTGCGGACGGGAAAGCGCGAACTCGTATCCCTCGCGCCGCATGTTCTCCGCGAGGATGGAGAGGTGCAGCTCGCCGCGGCCGCTCACTTCGAAGCGGTCGGCCTGATCGGTCTCGCGGACGCGCAGCGCGACGTCTTTTCGCAGCTCGCGCTCCAGCCGGTCTTTCAGGTTGCGCGACGTGACGTACTTTCCTTCGGTACCGGCGAACGGCGAGTCGTTGACCATCCAGAACATCGAGACGGTCGGCTCATCGATGGCGATCGGCTCGAGGCGCTCCGGCGCGTCGGCGGCCGCGATGGTCTCGCCGATCTCGATGTCGGCGAAACCGGCGATCGCGACGATCTCTCCGGCTGATGCCTCTTCGATGTCTTCGCGACGCAGTCCTTCGAACGCCGTCAGCTTCGTGACGCGTCCCTTCTTCTGGGCGCCGTCGCGGAGGATGAGGACGACGTCCTCGCCCTGATGGATCTTCCCGCGCTGAATGCGGCCGATGCCCATGCGGCCGACGTAGTCGTTGTAGTCGATGGCGGAGACGAGGAGCTGCAGGGCGCCGTCGGACTTGCCGGGAGGCGGCGGGATGCGCTTGAGGATGGCGTCGAAGAGCGGGCGGCAGTCCTCGTTCGTGTCCTCGAGGTTGTTGCGGACGATCCCGGCGCGGCCGATCGCGTAGAGCACCGGGAAGTCGATCTGCTCGTCGCTGGCGCCGAGCTCGATCATCAGGTCGAACACTTCGTTCAGCACTTCGTTCGGCCGCGCGTCGCTCCGGTCGATCTTGTTGATGACGACGATCGGGAGGAGGGCGAGGCTGAGCGCCTTGCGCAGGACGAAGCGCGTCTGCGGCATCGGTCCTTCGGCGGCGTCGACGAGGAGGATGACTCCGTCGACCATCGACAGCACACGCTCGACCTCGCCGCCGAAGTCGGCGTGGCCGGGAGTGTCGACGATGTTGATCTTCACCTCGCTGGGGTGGATGAAGTTCGCCGGGAGGTCGTGGCCGGACGCGGTGTGGGTCGCCTCGTGATGGACGGCGTGGCCGAGGGCGTCGGGGGAGTCGACGAGGTAGCGGATGGACGTGTTCTTGGCGAGGATGGTGATGCCGCGCTCGCGCTCGAGATCGTTCGAGTCCATGACGCGCTCATCGACCTGCTGGTTCGCCCGGATCGCCCCCGCCTGCTTGAGGAGGGCGTCGACGAGCGTGGTCTTGCCGTGGTCGACGTGCGCGATGATCGCGATGTTGCGGATGTCGTATCGAAACTGCATGCGGGGGTGTCAACGCGGCGGTGCCCGAATCATTCCACGCCCGCCCTTGACTTCTCGGCGACCGCGCCGCACATTCTCTCCACCCATGCCAAGTTCCATCGATCTTGCCGCGCGGCTTTCGGCCGTCGTGGGGCTCCAACAGGACGTTCTCGACGTCGCCTCGGATGCCCAGAAGGTGATGGATCTCGTCGTCACCCGCATCGCCGAACTGACCGGCGGCGACGGTGCGGCGATCGCTCTGGTCGACGGCGAAGACCTGGCGATCGGCGCGATCGCCGGCGTGGTGCCGTACACGAAGGACGAACGGACTCCGATCGCGGGAAGCCTCGCGGCGGACGCCTTGCGAAAGAGCGACATCATCCGGCGTGACGACCTCCGCATCGACAGCGCCGGGACCGGACGTCCGATCCAGATCGCCGCGGCGATGACGGTCCCGATGCTGCGCGACGGCTATTTCGTCGGCGTCGTGGAGACGTTCGCGACGACGGCGCACGCGTTCGACGACCTCGCAGCCTACACGCTGCAGCTCCTCGGCGGCATGACGTCCGGCGCGCTGATGGTCGCGCGCGCCTTCCGCGAGAGGCAGGAGTCGGAGGCGCGCTACCGCATGCTGTTCGAGCGCAACATCGCGGGCGTTTTCCGCACGACGCAGCATGGTCAGATCCTCGACTGCAACGCCGCCTTCGCCGGCGCCCTCGGCTACTCCTCACGCGAGGAGCTGCTGAATCGGGAGTCGTGGGACCTCTACGGCCAGCGCGCCGACCGCGAGGCGTTCCTCGCCGCTCTCGATCGCGCGCAGGCGATGACGAATTACCGGATCGAGCTCAAGCGCAAGGACGGCACGCGGATGCGCGCCGTCGTGAACGTCTCGGTCATCCCGGACGAATCGGGGTGGCAGCTCCTCGGAACGCTGGTCGAAGAAACCGCGGACTGATTCTCAGTAGACGACCTTGTGCTCGTAGAAGAAGGTCATCCGCTGGCCTTTCTGGACCATCGGATAGAACTTCGCCTGCAGCAGCGCGTTCGCGTTGGCGGCGGCGAGCGCGTTGTTGCTGGTCGTGTTCTTCCCCATCTTCACTTCGATGACGTCGCCGTCGGTGTTCACCTTTGCGACGAGGTCGATCTCGCCGCGGGCCGGGCGTCAGGGACCGGGACGGCCGCCACGAGGAAGCGCGGCGTCGGGTCTTCGGCGATCTCTTTGGCTTTCGAGCCGTCCATCAGCTCGGAGGCGAGGGCCCAGCCGCTGCCGTCGACCGTCCGCACTTCGCGCCACTCACCCCGCGTCGCCAGGATCGAGACCGTCTCGTTGATGCCGTACTGCGTGATCTGCGTGGCACCGGCGCGCGGCGCGTCGTAGACCTTCAGGAACGGGACGGCGACGTAGGCGATGTCGATGGCCTTCTTGGCCGGCGGCTGCACGACGACCACTGGCGCGGTCTTGGTGCAGGCGAGGAAAGCGGCGGTGATGACGAGAAGCGCGAACGTTCGCTTCATGGCGGAGACCCTCCGTTGTGAAGGGATACGCCGCAACGGGACATCGAGCCGTGATGGTCACGCCGCCGCGGTTGTGCGGCTCGTCACTCAGTGCGGCAGTTCGTACACGTCGTCATCGCCGAAGCGCTGAATGGGCGTGAGGCGGCCACGCTGGACCTCGGAGACGATCCAGGCGTTCATGGCGGGCGCGGTGTCGCCGAGGAGCGCGTTGTGGACGACGACGACGCGGCAGCCATTCCGGGCGAGGATGTCGTAGAAGGCGTCGTCGTACTTGCCGTGGTCGCAGAGATCGACCAGCACTTTGCGCAGCGGCGGGTCGAAACCGGAGACGCCGTTCATCATCCGGACATGGTGCGTGGTCGCAGCGAGCATGTACTGCGCTTCCGGCTCGCCGGGACTGACCGGCAGCTCGATGAAGACCGGCGGCCTGGCGCGCGCAATCCAATGGTAGACGGGCGGCCGTTCCGCGGGGACGTCGGCCCAGTCGATGCGCGGGAGGACGTCGACGATCGTCAGCGCGATGACGACCGTCGCGACGACGCGCGGCATCCGGACGCGCGCGAGGAGCTCGATCAGGCCGATCGCCATCCAGACGGCGAGGCCGGTGTGGAGGATGACGACCCATCGCGCGGGTGTGCGGGTCGCGCGGAAGATCGGCAGCAGACGGAAGAGAAATGGATGCAGGAACGCGTGCTCGCCGAAAGCGCCTGCGAAGCCGATGACGATCCAGAGCGCGGCGGTCCATTCCTCGACGTTGAATCGCGACCGGCCGACGAAGTCGCGGATGTTCGGCGCGAAACGGATGACGGCGAGGGCGAGTGCGAGGGTGATCGGGACGTCGCCGCCGTGGCGGGTGCGCGTCATGACGACGGCGGCGACCGCAAAGAGGGCGATTCCAATGTCGAGAATGCGATGTTTCTGTGTGGCGCCGGCAATCCTGCCGGCGCCGCGCCGGCGAGGGCGCTGGCGCCACACAGAGGCAGAGGCGAGAAGCAGCGGGACGATGCCGAGGAAGAGGTGGCGCTCCACGTGCGACCGGCCCGCGGCGATCTTGCCGTAGAGGAGACTCCGCTCCGACGGCATGAAGAAGTCGAACGGCGTCGCCGATCCGGCGAGCGATTCTGAGGACCTCCGCCACAGCCGGTACATCTTCGAGACGACCTCGTACTGAATCAGGAACGGCAGCAACACGGCGCACGAGACCGCGAGCGTCACAATCAAGCGCCGCCAGAACGTAGCCTCGCGTCTGTCGGTAACAATGAATAGGAACGCGATCGTGATGCCGAGCGCGGTGGCGCCGAACGCGAGCCAGTAGATGTTCGTCAGGCCGTTCATCACGAACGCGGCGCCGAGGAGCAGCGCGTGCCTCAGGTCGGCGTGCCGCCAGTAGGCGAGGAGCGCGGCGAGCATCAGCGGCAGCCATCCGGTCCAGACGACCTGCACGTGCGACAGGTGGTCGAACTTGAACGAGACGAACGCGGCGAAGATCCCGCCGGCGAACGCCGCGAGTGAGTTGCCGGTGATCATCCGCGCGAGGACC
>DASYSN010000496.1:0-7485 GCA_036003305.1 Thermoanaerobaculia bacterium | reverse complement strand
TTATCGGCCTGGAGCGCCAACATCCTCTTCTCGATCGCCGCGATCTACATGTTCCTGAACGTGGAAACGTAGGGGCACGGCCGTGCTGTCATCCTGAGGTGGCGGAGCGGCGGAGCCGCGTAGCGCACCGAAGGACCCGGTGCTGAAACGAGTCACGCGTTCAGCTACCCGTATCTGGAGCGCGCTTCTAGTTCCAGCACCGGATCCTTCGTCGTCCTCCGCTTCGCTGCGGCGACTCAGGATGACAGGAGGCCTCACTTTCATCCCGCGATCTGACGACGCGTCTTCAACTCCGTCAGCAACTGCTCGATCCGGTCGTCGCGCTCGAGCGCTTCGAAGCGATCGTCGAGCGTCTCCGCCATGACCGCGGTCGCGACGCCTTCCGCCTCGCCGTGCGCGATCTTGCGGCGCATCCGATCGACCGTCGCGGCGTGCTGGTCGGACGCGATCGCGAGATGCGCCTCGGCCACGCGCTTCACGGCGCGCGACCGCCGGTGCTGCGCGATCAGCAGATCGCTGCGATGGCGCGCCTCGGCGAGCTTGGTCTCCAGTTTCCGCAGTGCGGTCTTGAGCCCTTCGCTCTGCGCGCGCTGATCGCTCACCTGCTCCTCGAGCGCTTCGCTCATCTTCCGGAACGTCTCCACGCGTTCCAGTGCGCCGCGCGCGAGATCGTCCTGTCCCTTGTCGACCGCCAACTCGGCCTTTCGCATCCAGGCGACGACGGTCGACTCGTTCTCCTTCTGCTTCTTCGCCAGCAGGTGCTCGTCGGCGATCGCGATGGCGACCTGCGTCTTCACCTGCATCATCTGATTCTCCATGTCGAGAATGACCTGTTTGAGCATCTTCTCGGGATCCTCGGCCTTGTCGACGAGGTCATTGAGATTCGCTCGCACCAGGGCGGATACGCGTTCCATGAGAGCCATTTATGCCTCCGGTTGTTTGATCGGCACCTTCACCGTTTCGGGATTGACGCTCTTCGCGCCGATCGCCTTCACGTTCGAGATCAACTCCTTCAGATCCATCCCGCTCAGCGCCTCGAACAGCGCCGGCACCTGAGCGGCCATCTTCGCCATGTCGCCGGTGATCTTGTTCACGCCGGCGGCGTTGCCGTCGCCGGTGGAGACGATCGTGATCTTGTCGACCTGCGAGAGCGGCGCGGACATCGCGCGCACCACGTCGGGCAATCCGGTGAGCAGCTTGTCGACGACCGCGGCCTGATTCCACCCCTGGTACGCCTCGGCCTTCACGTTCATCGCCTTCGCCTCGGCCTCACCTTTCTTGAAGATGATCTCGGCCTCGGCCTCACCCTGCGTGCGTGTCGATGCGGCGTGACCTTCCGCTTCGGAGATGAGGCGCTGCCGTTCGGCGGCGGCGAGCATCTCGATGCGCTGCCGGTCGATCTCCGCCTGCTTGAGAACTGTCGCAATCAGTTCTTTTTCGCGGCGCGCGATCTCGGCGTCCTGCACCTTCACCTGCTCGAGCTTCTCGACCTGCTGGACCTTCACCTGCTCGGCGATGACCTGCTGCTGCATGATGTTCGTCTGGATCTCGTACGCCTTGTCGGCCTGCGCCTGCTGGCGCTTGATCGCCTCGGCGTACTGCGCCTTCTTCACCTCGAGCTCACGTGTCGCGTCGGCCTGTTTGGCAAGCGACGCGGTCTCCGCCTCGACGCGCGCCTGATCGGCCTGCGCCTTGGCGATGGCGGCTTCCCGCTGCGCCTGCGCGCGCTTGATCGCCGTGTCGCGCTCCGCCTCAGCCGCCGCGATCTCCGCGTCACGCTTGATGCGCGCCACGTCCGGACGGCCCATGTTCGTGATGTATTCGTTCTTGTCGCGCACTTCCTTGATCGTGAACGACACCACCTCGAGGCCCATCTTGGTCATGTCCTCGGCGCAGGTGGAGCGCATGCGATCCGCGACCATCTCCGGCTGCTTGACGATCTCCTCGACCGTGAGCTGGCCGATGATGCCGCGCAAGTGGCCTTCCATGACGAGCCGGATGAGGCCCTCGCGCTCCTGCGGCGTCTTCGTCAGGAACTGCTCGGCGGCGGTCTGGATCGACGCCGGATCGCTCTTGACCTTGATCTGCGCGACCGCCTCGACCGTCACGGCGACGCCCTGCTTCGTGTACATGTCCTGCTGCGGCGCGACGTCGAACGACATCAGCTCGAGCGACAGCTCGTGTGCGTGCTCCAGCATCGGCAGCACGACCGTGCCGTGGCCTTTGATGACGCGCGTACCGCGGAAGCCGTACACGATGAGCGCCTGGTTCGGACCGACTTTCCGGAACCACGTCGCAATGACCGACATCGCGATCAGAAAAGCCGCCACCGCGGCTACAGCGATGATGATGGGACCCGTGGGCTGCATGTTTCCTCCTACGCCTCAGCGTGCAGCTCTTCGAAGCGCCGCACGTAAGCGATTCCTTTTTCGTAACGCATCACGACCACCTCGGCGCCGCGCTCGATCGGATGTCCGTCCTCGCTGCGCGCGCCGCAACTGCGCCGCGTTCCTTCCTGCGTGTAGATGACCTCACCCGTTCCGGTCGGGCGGATCGTGCTGCTGACGTGGCCGAGGATGCCGACCATGTCGTAGTCCTCCTCGCGGAGCGGGTGTTCGTTCGCGATGAAGACGCGCGCCATGAAGAGATACATCAGCGCGCCGCCGGCGAACCCGACCACCATCGCGACCGTGAACGCGAGGCCGGCCGCGGCGCTGCGCGAATGCGTCATCACGTAGCCGGCGCCGCCGAACCACGTGAGAAACATCAGCACGGTCGTGAGGTTGAACGGCGTCATGCCGTGACTCGGATGGCCGTGCGGAACGTGAACGTGCAGATGCAGCACGTTCGGCAGGTGGAAGTGCGTGCCGAAGACGAATGAAGCGATCGTCAGCAGCAGTCCCACCAGGAAGCAGGTCAGATAGAACGATTCCCAATTCATCAGCGCACACTCCGGCGGACGAGCGTCTCGTCCGCAAGCTCCGGTCGCAGCACCTGCAACAGGCGCTGCGCGAGGTCAGGGGTGTCGAGGATCGCGCCGACCAGCGCCAGGCAGCGGCGCGTGTCGGGGTGCATGGCGAGCTTGATCAGGGCGTCGTGAGTCTCCGGATCATGGCGGAACCGCTCGGCGCCGCTGATCAGCCAGAGGTCGAGATTGTCCTCCAGCGTGCGGACGTCCGACGTCAGCTCGTCGTGGTAACCATCAGGATCGTCAACGAGATAGCCCGGATGGACCTTGAAGAAGCGGGCGAGCGCCATGCGCGTCGTGTTCGTCAGGTGCCGCCGCTGTCCCCGCTCGATCTGGGAGAGATAGCCCTGGCTGATGCGGACGCCCAGCTCAGTGTCGATCGCGTCGGAGACCGACTGCTGCGTCATCTCGCGGTCGAGCCCGCGGAGCGTGCCTTCAATCGTGCGGAGATATCGGAGTTTCTCGCCTACGGTCATAGCAAATCGCAATACCAATATTGCGATCAGCCATTAATTTGTCAAGGGGTACATCCATGGTGGTAAGAATTAAGAGCACAAACGTGCGGTGAACGTAACAACTCGTCCGATCAACCTCCATGGATGTAATGAATCACGAATAAAGGGTGATTTTCACGTATGCGAACGTGAGTTTTGAGTACTAGGAGGTACAAATTACCTAATAGTCCTCAAAGACTACATCCAAGGAGGTAGCAGCCACGTTTGGCGAGCCAAATTTGGTGATGAGTTTCTCAAACATTACCGCCATGGTGGTTTAAATCGCGTTCACGATCTCTTCGCTCAGCGACGGCCACTTCCGGAGGTACTCGCGGCGGTCGGTGTTGTACTTCGCGACCAGAGCCTCGTACTCGTCCAGCCTCCCCTGCCGCTCGTACATCTTCTTCGGTTGCAGGTAGTCGTGATCGTCGATTCCCGGCAGCTCCGTCGCCACGAGGTAGCCGAAGTCGGGGTCTTTCTCCCACTTGATGGTCCCCTCGGCGATCGCCTTCACGACCGCCGACGACTGCTGGATTCGCACCTTCTTGGAGCGCTCGTCCTTCTCGTCGCCGCCGATGCGGCCCGTGTTGAGGAGGTAGACCTCCATCGGACTCTCCTTCATCAGCTCGAGCATGCGGTTGCCCTGATACGCGTGGAGCAGCGGGAAAAACGGATTCGTTCCCGGTACGCGCAGCGACTTTCCGGCTTCCGCCGCGCCGCCGGCGCTCGTTCCCTTCGTCTCGCCGAGCATGAAGTAGGCGGCGGCGAGCGGCCCTTCGAGCTTCGCGACGGCGGGAATGATGTTCTCGTTGCGGTTGAGGATCAGGAGGAAGTCGACCTTGTCCATCTCCCGCGCGTCGAATGCGCCCGCGATGTCTTCCATCCGGATGACGGCGCGGCCGTTCTGCGTGTATGACGTGTCGAAGTAGTCGATCTTGCCGCTCTCGTCCTGCGAGACGTTCTCGAGGTACGCGTGCGGCGACGCGCAGGCATGATAGATGGTCGGCTCGTCGTTCGGATTGAGGCCGAACGTCTTCGCGAAGCAGCCGTTCTCGGTCGCGTACACCTTGCCGCCCGGCATGAGCGCGCAGAAGTCGTCCTGCACCGGCGAGGAATTGTTCTGCTTCGTGAACGTGGTCGTCGTCTTTCCGGTGCCGGAGAGGCCGACGATCAGGCCGACGCGGTTGCCCTTCGTGGTCGGGATGACCTTGCAGCCCGCGTGCAGCGCGAGACCGCCGCGCTCGTACACGAGCTTGTTCCACATCCGCAGCCCGCCCTTCTTCGACTCGCCGAAGTAGTCGGAGTGGAAGACGCGCGTGACGTAGTTCTCGAGGTCGACCGCGATCAGCCGCTCGTCCTTGTACCCCTCGGCCTTCAGGTTCGGCGTGTAGATGACGGTGAGCGTCGGCTCGAAGTGCTCCAGCTCCGTCTCCGTGGCGGGGTAGTAGAGGATCTGCTGCATCGCCGCAATGTTGGCGTTCGACTTCTCCATGATGAGGCGCGCGGCGACGCGAAACTCCGGGTCATTGCCGATGTATCCGTCGATCACCAGCATGTCGCGCGTCCGGATGTAGTCGTTCTGGATCTTCGCCATCCGGTCGTACTCGGCGCGCGGAATGGTCTGGTCCGAATGCTCCTCGGGGCGATCGGTCGCGACGTACGTCGACAGCTTCGACCGCGAGACGACGCGCGTCCCGACGTTGACGTTGTTGAACTCCGTGATCCGGGCGTTCGGCATCTCCACGGCGAACAGCCGCAGCTCTTCGGGCGTCGGGTTCCAGCTCACCGATTTTGGCTCGACCGGGAGCGATTTGGTGGTGCGCTTCACCGCGGGGCGAGGGGGATGCGAAGCGGCAGCATTCGGCGTGGGCAGGATCTCGGTCATGCAGTGTCCTCGTCGATCGTGGATTTGTACTGTTGAAGTAAGGATGGCACGCAAGGAACGCGCCGGAGCCTCGAATTCTAACCAATTGGCTATGACGGGCGCTACGGCTAATGGTGACGGACCGCCCTGGTCCGCGTCACCGGAATCGTGGCGTTACCGGACGCGAGCACGAGCCGCGTCCCGTCGACGTAAGTGACTGCGATCGTTCCGTCCTGCCCCACGATCGCGAACTGCCGCGGCCACACGCCCTGATGCAGGACCGGGGTGCCGATCACGTCCGCGATCTCGTCCGCGGCGTTGAGCCGGACTGCCCGTAGCGCCTGCGAATCCGAGGCGTCGGCGTACGCGAGGTCATACGCCGAGCCGTCCCACGCGATTCGCGGTCCGTAGCCCTGCGACGCGACGAGCTGCTTCACGCTGCCGACCGTCGCCGCCCCCCTGCTAAGGTGGACGCCGCTGATCGTCCCCGCGACGTTCGTCCAAACGACGAAGTAGTCGTCGATACCGTTCGACACCACGTCCGGCTCCCCTGCCGCATGCGCCAGCAGCGTCTCCGTGCTCTTGATCGGAGTGCCCGTCTTGTCGACGACCACCGCATGCACTTCGCGGTCGTCGCTCGGACAGGCGAGCGTGCACGGCGTGCTCCACGGCTCATCGCCGGTCGCTTCCCAGACGAGCAGGAACTCGTCGCCGATCGACGCCACCTTCACCGCTTCGACGTTGCGGCCGTAGGTCCCCGCCGTGAGCTCGGCGTTGTTGCTGTCGAGGACGTGGCCGTTCATGTCGACGATCGCGCCGACCACGCGCGACGAAACCGCCCAGGCGACCAGGTAGCGGTCGACGGAAGCGCCGACGCCGAGGCGCATGGTGTGTCGGGAGTCGACCATCGCGATGTATGTCGGAGAGCCGGTCATGTTCCCCGCGAGGTCGAAGCGCTGGCCGTACATCCAATCGCCTTGCAGCCAGACGCCGAAGCTCTGCTCGCCGATCGACGCGGCGCCTCCATCGCGAAGGATCGTCGTGTCGAGTGCGACGGGGTGCGCCAGCGGTTGCCCATTCACCATGAGCCCGCCCCGCGTCGTGTCGACGTTGAAGACGAGAAATGGCGTCTTCGCGGTCAGCGTGAGAAACGGCAACTGCTGCACCGCTGCCGGAGGGCCGGCGGTGACGTTGACAGGCGGCCCGAGCGGGGCGGCGGAGGCGACGAACGGAGCGAGTGCGAGGGCGATCGAGGGTAGGAATCGGGTCCGCATAGACGTGAATCGTCCTCAGGCATGAACCGCGCCATCGCGCGACGCCGCAAAGAGATCGACCACGATGTCCGGCCGCCGATGGCCGAGCTGCGCGCCGGTGACGCGCCCTTCGTAGTGCATGCCGATCCGTTCGATGACGCGCTTCGACGCCTCGTTGGCGGGGTCGATGATCGCTACGACGCGTGGCCGCGTGCTCAGGACATCCTCCATCGCCGCCCGGCCGCCCTCGGTCGCGTAGCCGAGGCCCCATCGGTCGCGCGCCAGCCACCAGCCGATCTCGTAGTCGCCCGTCGTGCCGAGGGGCTGGATACCGAGAACGCCGACCACACGCTGCGTCGCTTTCTCGACGAGCGCGCCCATGCAGACGCCGAAGTCAGCGAGCTGCCGCGCCTGGCGCGACAGGAACTCCTCGATCTCCGCTTCCGTGTACGGCAAGCCGCCGTGGACGTACCGCATCACCTCGGGATCCTGGGTGAATCCGACGAACGCCTCGCGGTCGCCAGGTTCCCACGGACGAATGAGCAAGCGTTCAGTTTCGAGATACATCGCCTCAATATAGCCCCCCGTGTGGCGCGGGCTTGCCAGCCCGCGCTCGTGTGGGCGTCTGGCCTCCACCCGCCGGGGGCACGGGCTGGAAAGCCCGCGCCACACGGGAGGGTGCGCCATAATCCGCGCGATGCGGATCGCTGTCGTCGGTGCGGGGGGTGTTGGCGGCTACTTTGGAGCGAAGCTCGCGCAGGCCGGCGAGGACGTCACGTTCATCGCCCGCGGCGCGACGCTCGACGCGCTTCGCAGCACCGGCATTCGCGTCGACAGCATCCTCGGCGACATCGTACTCGAGCGCGTGAATGCGACGGATAGTGCATCGGAAGTCGGACCGGTCGA
>DASYSN010000495.1:0-3412 GCA_036003305.1 Thermoanaerobaculia bacterium | reverse complement strand
TGGTCGTGACCAGCGTGAGAGTGGCGCTCTCGCCGCTCGGAGGAAGCACGATCTGCAACTGTTTTTGACCGTTGATCGTGCCGACGGGCGCGACCGTGTCGTGGTTGTCGTTGCCGAGGTAAGGTCCGCCGTACGTCGATGGATCGGGTGGGTCGAGCACCTTCAGGTAGATCGTCGAGCCGGGGGTGCCGCGTCGTGCCTTGATGGTGATCGGCATCTGGGCATCCTGCACCTGCGGATAAGGGTAGACGTCGTTCGTCTGATCGTACAGGTGGGTGAGAACCTTGGAGCCGGCCACGAGATCGAATAACGGGCAAGACGGCGACGGCTGCGCCTGATCGACCGGGTCGACCGTGACCGTCTGCGCCGAGCACTGGTACGCATAGCCGGTCTCGGCTGAGAGCCAGCAGCCGGTCACCGTATGGTCGCCCACCGAGTTGCAGTACCACGACTCCGTGACTGGCGATTCCGGGCAGGGCTCTGAACATTCCGCGCCGCCGAGCGGGCTGTCGAAGGACAGGCCGAGGCAGCAGCGCGTGCCGGACAGGTTGGCGCTGATGGTGGCGTTCACGGTGTTGCCGCTCTTCCAGACCGTGATCTGCTGCGCCGCTGCCGAAAGAGTGGCGGATATGGTGAAGAGGGCGAGTGAGACGAGCCGGAAACGGAATCTAGATCTCGGGACGACGTGCATCGCGACAGTTCCTTCCTCGCCTCTTCGACACCCATAACAGCACCGTGTGAACTGGAACGCACGGAAGTCCGTCAGTCTGTAATAGAGGCGTTACCGCGATACTGCCCGTTCGAAAGCGTCGCCGCCACCCTCATTTCGTAACTCGAGCGCGCGAAGCTCCCGCGCGCCCGAGTTCGTACCCGTCAGCCCGGAGGCATACCGAGCTCGTCGGCGATCGTGACGATGAATCGGGCGAAACGATGAAAGCGTGCGCGCCAACCGTCTTCGCCGCCATCGCGCGGAGCGGCGAACGCTCCGCTCGTCGTGAGGGCGGACAGCAGAACGAGAGCAGCCGCGCCGCGCAGGATGCGTCTGGAGACACCTCGCATAGACCCTCCTTTCCCGCCGGCGCGAAGCCGGCGAAATCGGAGGGCGCCCTCAACCTGACGGAGTGTCGGGGAGGCTCAAACCCTTACACAGGCGGCGGGACAAAAAGAAGTTGGTGCTGGTACTCAGTCCGATTGATGAACTGACGCACGTGCGATGCGACCTCCAGCGTGATGCCGCGCCGCTTCGCCGTCTCTCGCAGATAAGCAAGCGCGGTAAGGGCGGTCGTGATCTTCCCCGCTCTTGCCAGCGTCTGAATGACGCCGGTCAGAACCTTCGGGACTTCTCGTCGACGGCCAGTCGCATCCAACATTTCCGCGAGATAGACCGCTCCAATCGCGGCATCAGTCACCATCCGGAACGAGATGAGATCTGCGATGCACTTGCGCATCCGAACGATCGCGTCGTTGCGAGCACCCTCAGCGAAGAGCAGTCGAGCGAATCCGAGATCAGTCCGAGCGATCTCTGCCTCGAACCTGAGGCTCTTGAAACTCCGCAACGCATTCAGCAGCGAATCACGAGCTTCTCGGAGCTGCCCGAGAAGAAGATAGCAGTTGCCCAGCGCCAGGGACTCTCGACCAATCCATACAGCGCTCCCCTGTGCTTCGCCATAACGGAGAACTCCGCTGAATCGTTCGATCGCTCCGGCGATGTCACCATTCCGGTAGTGAATGTGACCGTGAAGGTGCTGCGCTCGCATGTATCGATCGATGGAACCGAGATGAAGCGCGGCAGCCGAGGAGGCTTCGGCAAGACTCGCCGCCGCCTCGTATTCTTCCTTCTCGTAAAGCAGCACCGCGCGGATGTACGTTACTGCGACCTGGCCAATGCCGGCATGTTTCAATCCGCCGTACTCGATTTCGGCGTTGCCGATCGCTGTCCACGCCTCGTCAAACCGTCCCAAATGATGCAGCGCATTCGCCTGTTCCTTCCACGCCTCCCCTCGCCACTCGTGGAGCGCCGCCGCGGGATAAGCGGACTCCGGCAGCATCGCTGCGATCGCGACGGCCGATTCGGCGAGGACGAGCGCGTAGCGCGGGTCGCGCTCGCACATGCCGTTCGCCCGCTTGCAGAGCGCACGGACGATGCCGCCGGTGTGGTAGTCGGGGTTCGACGGGAGATCAGTCCACGCGAGGAACGCGGCCGAGGCGTCCTCGAACTCGGCCAGCAACAGCACCGCCTCGGCATCCTCGGTCGCGACATTCTCGGCGAGGCGGCGCAGCTCGTCGAATCCGGGCGACTCCGGAGCCGCGGCCCACGTGTCGGGATCGCGCAGCGCCTCATCGAAACGGCGGATCGACTGCAGTCTCTCGCGACACTCCTCGCACTCGCCAAAGTGCCGCTCGATCGCGTCGGCGTCGTTGGCGAGCGTCCGGTCGAGTACGAAGAGTAGCAGCCGGTCTTCGCTGACGTGCGCCATCACGATCCCTCGTTCATCGCGGCATAGATCGCCCGCGCGCGTTTGCGGCAGAAGTGCAGCAAGCGGAGGATGTAGTTGGCCGATGTGTTGCGGCTTTCGGCGATCGCCGGCGCGCTCTCGCCGGTTAGGTAGAAGCGGCGCAGCGTGTCCTGGCAGCTTGCGCCGAGACGCGCGAGCGTGCTGTTGATGACGAGGGTCCGGATCACGCCGTCGACCAGCTCGTCGCCCGGCGTAGCACCGCATGCGGTGCTGTCCTCGCAGAAGAGTGCGCGCTCGCTGGCGTCGCGGCGGAGGTACTGGCGCGAGGCGTTGCAGATCGCGCCGATCAGGTACGGGTGGAGATCGCGCACGTTCGCCGGGTTTGCGAGGTACGTGGCGAAGACGTCGTGCACGAGCGCGTCGGCGTCGCCCCGCGGCACGCCGAATTTGAAGACTGCGATGCGACGCAGCAGCGGTGCGTATGAGGCGTAGATCGACTCGAACTCGGTCGCTCCCCCGTTGTCGCTCCTCGCCAGCACCGCATGGGTTCCCGCGGTCCGCAGACGTTCCGAGATCTCCCGCATCCGTGATGGAGTGACGGAAGTGCCGCGACTGCCCCCCGCGAAACGGCGCCGGTTACGAAATGTGAGAGACAAATTGCGCGTAGACCGGCCTCACAACGCGCGTCAGACTCCAATGCGTTGCGTACCAAGTCCCCGAAACGAGTCACTCCTCCGCCAACGTCGCCGATTTGGACCCTGGCGGTTCACCATGCAGGCCACTGCGTGATGGCGCACCTTCACGGCATGAGGATGTCGTGGGTGAAGGGCACCGACGGCGCGCTGTGCGATGTGTCGTGGCACCGAGGCGTCGAACAGCCGGCGGGTAGTCGCGAAGCGGCGGAGGCGGACGCGCTCGTGGCGTTGGCCGGCGTGGCAGCGCAGTGGCTCTATCGC